>JACCTF010000643.1 GCA_013812565.1 Pyrinomonadaceae bacterium
GCCTTGCGTGACGAAGGAAACAGGGTCTTGGGCGTGCGCATCTACCGTCATAATAAGTAAGAACATCGTCACATACCCGGCAAGACTCACCCACCGGTGCCAAGCGAATTTGTACCTCAAGCTCAAAGGTTTCATCTGCCGCACTCCTTAAATGAAAAAAGAATCTGTTCAGGAATACATTCTGTTCGAGAATGCTGCTCGTCTAGGCGTCGGGGTCAAGGGCACAAGCTAGTGAATTAATTCTTCGGTGCCATCAGGCTCATCAGTGATGCTGATCTCACCGGCAGTCAGCTCATCAAGGTCGAAAGCTTGCTCAAGAACCCGGTGCGTGACCCATACCACGATGGCTTTGAACTGTTCAGGGGAGACGCTCAGGTTCTCCTCCGTGACTGTTCGTAGGCTTCTGCTGAGGCCGGGTGGCTTGCCATCCGGATTGTTCATCCTTACGCTCCTTAGTGAGCCTGCCGTCAGATCAACCACCACGACATGTGCGCGAACACAATGTCAATCCTTGTACCGCGGGAGTCACAAAGCGGGCGGCTCGATTTTGTTGGGTTTCCGAGACGAGGGAGATGTGAGTTGTCTTCAAAATTGAAGACAGGATTCCTCAAAATTGAAGACAGAATTCTTCAATTTTGAGGACTTCGACAGAGCTCAGTGTGAGCAATCGGAAGCGACAAACAGTGAATTACGCGGGAAAATGTGATCGTGAGCCGAAGGAGAGTAACGACGCATATGCGGCATGATGATTGCGCTAGCGTTGAGCATCGTGAATTTTCTCAAGCCGTGATGCGGCAATGTGTGACGCACTTAGACGGAGGTGTGCGGTGACGAATCAACCGGCGGACTTGATCACGGTCGCGGCGGCGAAGGAGCTACTCAAAGTCAGCCACAACAAAATCTCGCGCCTGATTAAAGCCGGCACGCTACGGCACTTCACTGACGCGCTGGACATGCGCGTTAAGTTGGTGAGCCGGGGGGAAGCGTTGGCGCTCAAATCACGGCGTGTGACGGCCGGCGAGTCCTCAGATGAGGAGTCCGCGCTGGGCGGAGTATCCCATCTTGGCCTTACGTTTCGTCGTAATGAAGATCGTTGATCGGGTTCAATTCCATGTTCTCGCGGGCGCGGTCGTAAGGGCGCAGCGAGTTGAGATTCTTATGGCCCGACATCATCTGCACCCGGCGCGGGTCGTGCCCCAGGGAGAGAGCGCGGGTGATCGCGGTGCGCCGCAGATCATGCGGGGTCACGCGTCCAACGCCGGTGTACAAGCCCCACTTCGCAAAAAGGTGCCAAACGTGGCGCGTGGACAAGGGTTTGTCGAGTTTGAACGAGCGGCGGTTGACACTCGGCTGAAACAGGTAAGCGCCAGGGCCGCCGGTGCCGCTGCTGTCACGGTTGGCGCGATCGAGCCGGAGGTACTCGTCAATTACCGCTTTAACATCCGGGGGTAACGGGAGGGTCCGTTCCCTTCCCCCTTTCACCTTGACTTTGAACGTCCACCCGTCGCCGGCTCTTTGAAAAACCGAGACGCGTAGGCCCACGGCTTCGCTGACGCGGATCGAGGTGCGCAGCATCAACATCATCAGCGCGTAGTCGCGCGCGCCCGTCGCCTCACGGCGGTCCGGTCCGGCCAGCAGGTAACGCACTTCTTTGGAGGAGAGCGCGCGCCCGGGCGATTCTTCCGGCAGACGGGGCGGCGGCACCAGCCGGGTCGCAGCCGGGTTGGAGGCTAGTTCGCCGCCGGCGCGCAGGTACTCAAAGTACGACCTGAGGATCGCGAGCTTGGTGCTGATGGTCGCCGGGCGGAGATGGGCTTCGGCCATTTGATCGCGCCAGCCGAGAACCATCTCGGTCGTGACGAGGGACGGGTGCAGATCGCCCACGCCGCGAAAGAACTCGCGCAACGCGCGCAGGTAGGCTTGCTTTGTGCCGTCGGAGTTCGATTTGTAGGCGAAGCGGCAGACGGACTGCGGATCAAGGAGGGGGACGGCGGCAAGCGTTAGACGCTCAGCCTTAAGGAGCGCTTGCGGCGTGTGCGGCGGTGAAGAGGTGTCCATCAAAATTCCCTGTTACGGTGTGCGGTTTTCACGTGCTTTGGAGACGAGGTATATCACAAAAGTAAATTTTTGTGATACGCCATCCGAAGAGCGTGGAACACGGACAATAATGCCTTTGGTCAAACGAGGAATTATTTCTTAAACAAGGTCGCCTTTTCGAGCTATATTATCATTCATTTGGAGGCTATGGTGTCGATTTCGCTTGATCTATTCCTCAAATATGATATACAGGCGTCAAGAGGTAATCTATGAGTGAGATTTTGACTATCGCTGATGCGACGTTACACCATTTTGGGTTAACTGAAGAGCCTTTCTCTCTCTCCCCTGATCCGCGCTTCCTATACCTGACTCACCAGCATAAAGC
>JACCTF010000644.1 GCA_013812565.1 Pyrinomonadaceae bacterium
CTCTTGTCATCTACTCCCTGTGGTGCATGACCAGTAGCAACTTCTCCTTGGGATTGCTGTTCCTGTTCCTGTTCTATTTGTGGCGCCTGTCCGGTAACACGTGTAGAGCCAATGAACACCACGATGAGAAAGGCCCATGCAATCAGTACTGCAATTATAATGTTTCGTTTCATGGTCTCGCCTCGTTGAGGAAAGCGCTACGGTGAAACTGATAGCGCGTGGGTTATCGCAAGGCTGGGCAAGAGAAGATGAACCGCACCGGCAGATTCACGCAGGCCCAGCCTGAAATGTTGTCAAAGTGGCAGGACAATATGCCAACTCGCGCGGCGAGTCAATATTTTTCACCGTAGCGAATAAACTGCGACGCTTCTCGACGGGTGCCCGCAAACCGCTCTGCAAGTGGTTCGGCGCTTGATGCTTGAATGGTGCGCCGAGTTCGAGTTGCAGCCCAATACGCACCTACTTTGCTGCTTCACAGCACAGCGTTGATAGGCAGGGTTCCGACTGAGCACGTCTACGTCTGAGAGCAAACTTCACCGGCTGACTATTGACTTATCAGGAGCTTTGACATAGAAGCATCCCGCTCAATCCCAAGTTCAGCCTCTACGAGAAGGAGATACTTCCATGAAACGAATCCTTGTGATGATAGTGCTAATGATTGCCGCACCGGCGCTCGCCTTGAGCCAGACAAATGACAAGAAAGCGGATGCTACGAAAAATAAGAACAGCAGTGTCGAACAGGAGTTGATGCAGCTGGAGAAGGATAGTGCGGCGGCTGCCGTTAAGGGCGACACCACATTCCTCGACCGCCACACGGCCGCCAACTACATCGGCACAGACCCCGGCGGCGGAGTCGAAGACAGGGCGACGATGCTGGCAAACGCCAAGGATGGCAATCCCAAGTTCGAGACTCTTGACCTCGACGATATGAGTGTCCGCATGGCTGGCAAAGATACAGCTGTCGTGACGGGTCGCGCCACAATTAAAGGCAAACTAAAAAGCGGAATGGACATTAGTGGTCAATACCGCTTCACGGATGTATGGGTGAAGCAAGAGGGGCGCTGGCAGCTGATGGCTTGGCAAGCAACTAAAGTTGCACAGCAGTAACAGGGCGGAAGTGATAGTCGAAGGAGCGGTTGCGTTATCTACTCCGCGTAGCCGCTCTCAAAATTACAAACATATCTAATATTAAGTACATAAGAAGGTTTCACCTCTGGGATGGTGGCAACCAACCTACTGGCGCCTCAACCCATTTTTCGTCTGGGCTAACAGGCTCAGCCTGCAAGATTCCAAGTCGTTCCGGTTCAATGTCGGCAAAAATGAAATTCTCCGGCGGAACAGGAACCTCCGCGAGCCGCCTCAGCATGGCGAGTTGACCGGCATGAGTCATCGTATCTGAGAACGGTCCCTGAAGTAATCGTTCCACAGACATGCCTTGCAGCAGAGGAGTGCCACCCTCGATGTGTCGGGCAAGGTCCTGAAGCATGTCGTGAAAGCGAATGATTTCCTCGTTCAACGATGGCAACGGCTCAGGTCTATACTGTCCGCCGATGAAGAAGGTACGGGCGTAGCCAAGCACGCTCGTCATGTGGTGAACAAGTTCCGCAGGAGAGCGTACTCGGTCAGCGGCGCGGAAGTTACCGAACTCGGCAGGAGCATCACGTAACGCTTTCTGCGTGCGGTAAGCCAACGCAGCCAAAAAGTGTCGTAGCAGATTTCGTTTGTCGTCCATAGTCACAAAGGATCTCCGGCGGCATAACATATAGAGTTCTATCCGCAGTCTCGCGAATCAGGCCTCCAGTATATCAACTCAACACCCACTTTCACTTTTCAAAGCGCGCCACTCAACCGGCTCGCTACCTAAAAGAAAATCCCGTACCGTCGCTCAAATCTTTGCTCGCTCTTCGTCACTCATACCCGCGAACTGTCCTGTAATAAACCGATCTCGCTGGCGCGTAACCCGTGCCTGTAGGCGAGAAGGAAAATAGCTTTATCTCTTTTGTCAGAGATGCATGCGAAGAGCCGCCGCATCTCGTCAAAGATCAGAAACTTGATCGTTTCTGTCCGACGTGCGTGGGTGACTCTGCGCTCCGGGGCGTGGTGACTCTCGCGCTCTTCTTGGTTGCCTTCGTGGGTCTCTTGTTAGCTGTGGCGGCTGGCATGGGGCGAGATTAACATGTTGGTCAATTCATATCTTCTGACCAGTTGAGTACAGGTCCGCTTCTGTAGGAGTATAGGG
>JACCTF010000647.1 GCA_013812565.1 Pyrinomonadaceae bacterium
CCTTGTTTTATCGCCGTGCTAATCGCTCCCGTACCAAGGGATTTTGTTAATAGAAGCGCATCGCCCGGTTGAGCACCCGCGTTTGTCACCACTTGGTTAGGGTTCACAATGCCGGTCACAGCGTACCCGATTTTTATCTCAGGATCATCGATTGAGTGCCCTCCGAGGATGACGACTCCAGCCTCATTCATCGCCATCTGCCCGCCATGGAGTATCTGGCCGAGAACATCAAAGTCTCCCTTTTGCGGATAACAAACAATACTTAAAGCTGTCAAAGGCTTTCCGCCCATTGCGTACACATCGTTTAGGGCATTGATGGCGCTGATGCGTCCATAAACCTCCGGATCATCAGCTATTGGCGTGAATAAATCCACTGTCTGTACTAACGCAATATCATCACTAAGCCGAAACACACCTGCATCATCCGCCTTGTCATAGCTAACCAGGACGTCAGTGTTATTAGGCTGTTTTGGTAATTTGCTCAGAACTTGAGCAAGGTCGTGCGGTGCGAGCTTAGCCACTCAACCAGCACAAGTTACCATCTCTGTTAAACGCATGATTATTTTATCTTTTAATATGTATCGGCCAGAGCCTCGTTAAGTGGGAAATGTGTCAGGGCTAGGACTTACGCAGTTGGACGTAGAATCAACAACTTACGGAAATCGTGATTTCGATAAGTCTTTTGTTTGCAACAGCGGCCTCCTTCAACTGCGTAGGTCCTAAGGGCAATAGTTATGAGCATAACAATGTCCATCTTCCGACAAATGGAGCGCAATCCATATTTACACTACGCTTGTATAATTACCTATCAAAAAAGTGTCATAATTTAACGTTCTATACCGGGATTGATTCCTGAGTACCAATAAGCAACTGGTATAAACGATCCAAGTCACCTTCGTTATAATATTCTATTTCAATTTTGCCCCCCTGACCGGTCTGACTAGGCATGACTCGCACTTGTGTGCTCAGGCGACGACGCAGTTTAGCTTCAGCAGTGCGTACGTTGGCATCGTTGCTTCTCTGCTGTACCTGTGTTGCTGCGGCAGTAGGGACTCCGGCAACAATCCGTTTAACTGTTCGTTCAGTTTCGCGAACAGAGAGCCCTTGATCCATCACACTGCGAGCGATACGCCGCTGAACATCTGGATCATCTACACCAAGGAGAGCACGCGCGTGGCCCATGGAAAGCTTCGATTCCTCAACAAATCTTTGTACATCAGCAGGAAGTCGCAGAAGTCGCAAATAATTGGTGATGAACGTACGGTCTCGCCCAACACGCTGGGCGACCATCTCCTGTGTTAATCCGAGCGTTTCGATCAACCGCTTATAGGCATATGCCTCTTCAATGGCGTTAAGCTCTTGGCGTTGGATGTTTTCAATCAAGGCAAGCTCGAGCATCTTCTCATCGGGGATGTCACGTACCACCACGGGGATACGTTGTAGACCCGCACGCTGAGCTGCGCGCCATCTGCGCTCACCCGCAACTAATTGGTAACGTCCACCTCGCCTCCGAACAAGCAAGGGTTGAACAACGCCGTTTACGCGGATGGATTGTGCAAGTTCCTCTAGTTGTTCCTCATCAAACCGTGTACGTGGTTGAGATTCATTCGGCTCAATAAGATCCAAGTCTATTTCCAGCGCACCCTCATCAGCTTTCGCTGGCGTATCCGACAGCAGCGCGTTCAGGCCCCGGCCGAGTGCTCTTTTTGTCATTCGCCATTACCTCCTTTGCTAATTGAAGATAGCTGTCTGCACCGCGCGAACGTGGATCGTACAAAATAATTGGCTTTCCGTGGCTCGGAGCTTCTGCCAGACGCACGTTGCGGGGTATCACGGCTTGAAGAACCTGTTTTCCATAGAAGTCACGTAGATCAGCGGCCACCGCCGCCGAAAGGTTTGTCCGCTCGTCATACATTGTGAGCAGTAAACCTTCAATCGTTAAGTTGGGATTAAGCGAACGTCGGATGCGCGCTAGAGTGTCGAACAGTTCTGTAACGCCTTCAAGCGCATAATATTCACATTGGATTGGTACAAGCAGGGAGTTAGCTGCCGTCAAGGCGTTTAACGTGAGCAAGCCGAGGGATGGAGGACAATCAATAATAATATAGTCATACAAATCTCCGACGGTACTTAGTATTTCCTGCATCCTGTATTCGCGTCTCTCCACCTCGATAAGTTCTACTTCGGCTCCGGTTAAGTTTCTGTCCGATGGAAGAACTTTCAGCAGCTCGATTTCAGTTTTCTGAATAACGTTTACGATGGGTTCGTCGACGATTAGGACATGATAGAGGCTACGACGGAAACTTCCACGTTGAATGCCAACACCAGAGGTAGCATTAGCTTGTGGGTCTGCATCCACAAGCAAAATACGCATTTCGCAAACAGCCAGGGCAGCAGCTAAATTCACCGCCGTCGTCGTTTTTCCAACCCCGCCTTTTTGGTTTGCAATCGCAATGGTTTTAGCCAACTCGATATACTCCCAGGCACGATTCTTTGAGTAGGCTGCAAACTAACACAAAATTGCTCAGGGTGACTATAGTTTTTGCAGATAACCATTTCCGCGAACCCTTTTCTCCCCCATTTAATTTTTAAGTCTTACGTTTCACGTGTCACATCTTCAATCGTTACAACGTGACACGTGAAACGTTTTGAGGTTAAGCGGCTTGTGGAGATTTAAGTCGCACAAGAAGTGTAGCGAGCGCCGCAGGGGTCATCCCCGGTGTGCGGCGAGCTTGACCAAAAGTTTGCGGATGAGCACGCTCTAATCGATGAATCATTTCATGAGAGAGACTGCTGAGCGAAGTGAAGTTGAAGTTTGTGGGAATGAGTAGACCGTCATGTTTGTAGAGTCTTTCATTGGCTGATTGCTGAGTGTCAATATATCCACTGTAAATAATATCTGCAGCAACCGATTCTACATCAGCAAGGGAAACGGCGGTACGAAGGGTTGGGGGCAAACCGTGATGAATTGTAGAGAGGGGAACATCGTGACGCTGGACAAGATTCGAAAGAGAGGGAGAATTATCAAGGTCACATCCAAGCGTTTGATAAAGATGTGTATGAAGGTTGTCACCCCGCTTGACTCGCATCGCGTCCATTGTGGCACGTAGAAGCGCAAGTCTTTGACGTCGTTGATTAAAGCGTTCCCAAGCAGTGTCACCAAGCAGACCGAGAGTATGACCGAGCGGAGACAATCGAGAATCAGCCGTGTCATAACGCAGGGAAAGTCGATGTTCAGAGCGTGAGGTGAACATGCGGTATGGCTCATCAACGCCGTGCGTTATCAAATCATCAATCAACACGCCAATGTATGAATCTTGCCGAAGCAAACTGAAGGGTTCACGCTTTTGTACGTAGAGAGCTGAGTTAATACCAGCAATCAGGCCCTGGCACGCGGCTTCTTCATACCCGGTCGTACCGTTGATCTGTCCGGCAAGGAACAATCCCTTGATGCGAGTCGTCTCAAGTTGAGGGGATAATTCACGAGGATCAACAAAATCATACTCGATTGCATATCCAGGCCTGATAACTCGCGCTTCGTCAAGGCCAGGAATTTGACGAACCAGCTCTTGTTGCAACTCGGCTGGCATAGAAGTGGAGAAACCATTGAGATAAACCTCATGGGTATCATGACCTTCTGGTTCTAGAAAAAGTTGGTGCCGTGGTTTGTCCGGAAACTTGATAACTTTGTCTTCAATGGAAGGGCAGTAACGCGGTCCAATGCTACTTATTTGCCCAGAGTATAAAGGGGATTCATGAATGTTGTTGCGTATGGTTTGATGGACAACCTCTGTGGTATGTCCCACATAACACATGATCTGTGGCTGTTCAATGCTCTCTGTCGAGAAAGAGAAAGGAACAGGGCGCTCGTCGGCGGGTTGCGGCTCGAAAGCGTTCCAATCGATTGTTCGACCGTCCAGACGGGGCGGAGTACCGGTTTTCAAGCGACCGACAGGGAATCCTAACTGTTTCAAACCTTCTGCTAAGTCGATTGCAGCAGGCTCACCAGCACGCCCAGCCGTGTAGGTACGGCGTCCGGTATGAACTAAGCCATTAAGAAATGTCCCAGTAGCCAGTACAACCGCTTTAGCGCGAAGACGGCGTGTGTCTTGTAGCTCGACGCCGAGAATCAATCCATCTTCAACAATTAGTTCAATGACCAGGCCCTGGCGTAGATGAAGATTTGGTGTAGCCTCAAGCGTATGGCGCATCTCCGTGCGATAGAGTGCGCGGTCGGCCTGGGCGCGAGGGGCTTGTACTGCCGGGCCACGCGACCGATTCAATAAGCGAAACTGTATTCCGGTTCGATCAGTGACGCGGCCGATGATACCGCCGAGAGCGTCAATCTCACGTACGAGATGACCTTTGGCAACGCCCCCGACCGCTGGGTTACATGACATCTGACCGATCAAATCTAAGTTAAGCGTAATGATGGCTGTTTCTGCACCCATCCGCGCCGCCGCAGAGGCTGCTTCACATCCGGCATGACCTGCCCCGATTACTATTACGTCAAAGCTCTCATCAAAACTCATCGCTACTTTCCTATGCAGAAGGTCGAAAATATATGTGAAAGGACTTCCTCAGAAGTTGTTTCACCTGTAATACCACCCAAATAATTTAAGGCATTGTAAAGATGAGCAAGAACTAATTCCTCGCTAGCTCTCTGCTGAAATAATTCATTGGAAGCACGAAGCGAGGTTGCTGTTCGCTGCAAAAGATCAAAGTGGCGCGCATTCGTGATTAAAAATCCGCCATCGAACGAAAAATCCCGCATAAACGGCTGCAGCAAAGCATCACGAAGGTCATTGAGGCCTGCGCCTGTCTTTGCAGAAACTTTAATCACGGGCGCTTGGCTGCCGAACAAAGAACCGTCTTGGTATGTATGCGATAAAATGTCGCTTTTGTTAAAAACAAAAAGATGACGGCTTGCGCCGACCTCAACAAAAACATCTTGATCCTCACTGGTGAGCGGGATCGAACTATCCAGAACAACAACAACAAGGTCAGCATCAGCTATCGCTCGTTTGGTACGCTCAATACCTATACTCTCAATTTTGTCACTTGAAGCACGAACACCAGCAGTATCCGTAATCAGAACAGGAATGCCCTGAAGATTTAACAACTCACTCAAGCTGTCGCGCGTTGTTCCTGGAATTTCCGTTACGATGGCTCTATCTTTTGCTAGTAAGGCATTGAAAAGGCTGGACTTACCAACATTGGGGCGGCCCGCCAGGGTGATTCGCAATCCCTCTTTGAGTAATCGACCGGCGCGGAAAGTTTGGGCTAATTCTTCAACGCATTGGACAAGATCGGAAAGCTGTTTATTGATTCGCTCAGCTATAACCGGGGGAAGATCATCTTCAACGAACTCCAGTGAAGATTCAAGTGGCACAATAATCTTCAGTAGAGAGTCTTTGATGGGTTGCAGTTGTACCGAGAGTTCTCCGCCGAGTTGCCGTGCTGCTTGTCGCACCGCAGCGTGTGTCTGTGCGTCGATTAGGTCGCGCAGAGATTCCGCCTGAGCAAGATTTATTTTTCCACTAGAGAGAGATCGTAAAGTAAATTCACCAGGGTCGGCAGCCCGAGCGCCGAGATGGAGCAGGGCATCGACGATGTGCAGCAATAGAATGGGCGAGCCATGACAGCTCAACTCTACCATATCTTCGCCCGTGAAAGAGCGTGGAGATTTGAAATAAGTTATAAGAGCGCGATCTAGAATTTCCCCATTTGCGGGGTCATAAATCGTCCTTAACGAAACGCTGTTCGGCTGCGGGCTGAAATGATTATCTTGGAGAAGGGAACACGTAAAATCCAAGGCGCGCGCGCCGCTGAGGCGGATGACTCCGATACCACTGCGACCGGGCGGCGTAGATAAAGCAACAATGGTGTTAGAGGCTGGCACTGCCGAAATAGAGGGACTTCCTGCCTGGCAAGGCACAAGGCTAAGGCGGAGAAGGGGTAGATGTTTGAGATTTAGGGCTTACTTTGAGTCTACGCGCACTACCTTCACCGATTGATTCAGTTTGTAAATCCTCATCTTTGGCAAGCGTTAGGTGTATCACCCGCCGTTCGCTCGCAGTCATCAGACCAAAGGTGAAAGGCGATCCCGTGGAACGTACACGCTCGGCAGCATGGCGCGCCATGGCGCATAGTTCAGCTTCGCGGATTGCACGAAATCCTTCTACATCGCAGAGTATTCGCTTGCCTTCTGGAAGCGAACGCGCAAAAGATTGATTAACAAGGTGTTCAAGAGCTTCTAAAAGTTCAGCACCTTCAGCCCGTAGCAACGAAGCGTCTTGACCATCCAGATCCACAAAGCATCCGTCTGCCGCTTCAACGGCTGCAGCATGTAGATCGAGACCCGCGCCTTGAAAGACGTTATTGAGGAAATCCTGTGCTTGCTGACAAACTTCTTTCATGCTTTGCGTAGCTACTAAAGGGTGTTTGCTAGACAGGTTCAGCCTTCATGTTTGTCTTACCTGCGCCGCGATTAGGTTTGTTTGTCGGAGAAGCTTCGGCTTTTTTTTTGGGGGGATCTGCTGGATCGTCATCAGATTTCATCAAGCGGTTGATGAACATCTGCTGAGAATAAAGCACTATGTTCCCGACAAACCAGTAGACAAGTAACCCTGCTGGCGCGCTCCATAACATGTACAGCATAAAAACTGGCAGGAAAAATGCCATCATTTTACGCTGAAGCGGATCGGCCGCCGGCGCAGGGGTAACTAATTGCAAAACTAACATTGAAGCGGCCATCATGACCGGCAACAGATGATAAGGATCGGCTGCGGAAAGATCAGGCAGCCACAGAAACGATGCTTGACGAAAGTCGATCGAGATCGTGATCGCCCGGTAAAGCGCAAAGAAGAAAGGCATCTGTATTAGAAGCGGTAGACATCCTCCGAGAGGATTTCCCTCCTTCATCAGGCGCAACTGCTCCATCTGCAGTTCCTTCAAACGCGGATCGTTCGGCTTCAGCCCCTTGATGCTTTCCTGTAACTCTTTCATGCGCGGCGCAAGCTTCTGCGCCTTTTTCATCGATTTTGAAGAACGCCATTTAAGCGGGAAAAATAGTGAGTAAATGGCGATGGTAAACAGGATAATCGCGATGCCGTAGCTACCTGTGAGGGCGTGAAGGTATTTGATGGACCAAAGGATCGGAGCCGCCAGCGGACGCGAGATAGTGCCTAAAAACCCATAATCAATCAATCCTTCGAGATCAACCGGGCGACCAACGACGCGGCTGACTTCAGCACTTGCTGCAGTCAGCAGATAATGATCCTTCGGGCCGACGTACAGGCGGTTGGGAGAGCCATCCGCTGCGATAGGAACAAAACCGGTAATCAAATACCTGGCTTCTTTTGTTTGGGACTGTTCGTATTTCGCGGTGCGGTATTCAAGGCCTTCAGTGCGTTTGGGGGGTACGACGACCATCACAAAATAGGTGTCGCCGACTCCGGCCCAATCAATCGCTCCGCCGACAACCTGCCGAGCCGGGCTTCCCTCATCATTGTTAATACTTTCAGCATAAAGTCGGTTGAGTTCTCCGCCAACAACAGCAACCCCTTCGGGCGCGACCGCATAAAGC
>JACCTF010000019.1 GCA_013812565.1 Pyrinomonadaceae bacterium
CCCACGCCTACCCCCGATTCAACGCCTACTCCAACGCCTACTCCTAGTCCAACACCTACCCCCAGTCCAACGCCTACACCCGGGCCAACACCCGCCGCCGTGCAATTTGCCGCCTCAAACTACACCACCAGTGAGAGCGCAGGCAGCATAACTATCAACGTTACGCGATCAGGTGATACTAACGGTGAAGTCACGGTCGATTATGTCTCCAATGACAATTACGCCCTCGTACGGTGCGACAACATCAACGGCACCGCGTACGCTCGCTGCGACTATGTTACGGCTGCCGGAACACTTAGATTTGCCGTCGGTGAATCGACCAAGACATTCAACATGCTGATCGTCGACGATACCTTTGTCGAAGGAGCCGAGACCTTCAGCCTTTCCTTAAGCAATTCGTCGGGACTTCCCCTCGGGAACACCACTACGACGACAGTTACCATCGCAGATAATGACACTACAGCGTCAGCCGGCAACCCAATTGATCAAAGCGCATTTTATGTGCGTCAACACTACCTTGACTTCCTCAGCCGCGAACCCGAGTCTGAAGGATTCAATGCCTGGAAAGGCGTGCTCGACCGGTGCAACGGCGGATTTGACGGTAGCGATCCGACATGTGACCGCATCGCCGTATCTTCAAGTTTCTTCAGTTCAGAAGAGTTTCAAATGAAAGGGTATTTTGTCTACCGCTTCTATAAAGCAAGCTTGGGTAGGCGACCCACATACGCGGAGATCATTCCGGACATGGTCAGGGTCACTGGTGAGACCGCCAACGAGCTATATGCCAAGCGTGATGCTTTTGCAGCTAACTGGGTTAATCGACCGGATTTCAAAGCGAAATACGATCAATTTTCTGGTGCCGCATATGTCGACGAGTTGCTGAAGACGGTCGGCGTAACGCTGGGCAACCGCGATCAGTTAGTGAGCGAATTCCAGAGTGGGGTAAAAAACCGCGCCCAGATAGTACGAGCGATTGTGGAATCTCCCGAGGTAAACGCTCGTGAATACAATGGGGCGTTTGTCGCAATGCAGTACTTCGGGTATTTGAGAAGAGACCCAGAGCCGGAAGGGTATGATGCGTGGCTGAAGTACCTTACTGCTAATCCGACAGACTCTCGCACAATGGTGTGGGGGTTTGTGACTTCGACTGAGTACCGGTTGCGATTTGGTCAGCCTTGACCCGAATCTCAAAATCTCAATGCGGTACTTGAACGTAGAGGACGAACTCGGATTTACTTCCAAGCAAGCTGCGATGGACAGGATGCACAAGATGTCTTACTCAAGTTCTATGAGTTTACTCTACTGATCCTGTCCATCGCTGTTTATTCAAACGCTACACACCAGAGCCGTAGCCTCCGCCGCCCGGCGGATTGCTGAAGTTCGGCGGAGGCGGTGGCGACGTCGGCTGTCCGCTGAAGTCCGGCGGGGGCGGTGGAGTTGACGAAGCATCCATGCCGCCTTTACGTTTCTCGAAGATCGCCACGCCGATGAGGCCGCCAATGGTCGCAAAGCCCACGAGAAGAGCGCTCCCGATGAGTCCCATCAAAATCGCCCCGGGCAACTGCTGCGCGATTGTTTGACTCTGTGCTACTTCGGCTTGCCGGCGAAATGCTTCGGCGGCCTCCGGGCCAAATCCCTGTACGAAGCTTCCGAGGAATTCAAGCAGAGCACTTTGCATAAGGAAGCTGAGCGGAATGCCAACCACAAGGTAGATCGCTGCACCAATCGCACCGGCGAGCAGTCCGAGAATCGCGCCGTCGCCAACTCGCACCGGAGCGGATGAACTTTTGATGTAGAGATACGAAGCTAGTGCCCCGCCGAGGATTGCCCACGAGCAACAGCACGCGTTGCCGAGACTGATGAACGGGATCGCTGACAGCAGCCCCAGCACAACGCCGCCGATCAACGCTGGTTGAAGTTTATTATTCATCTTTTGTTTTATCTCCGCTTATGGCATTCAGCAAAGCATTGGTTCCGCATGCTCAAAATATATATACACAACTTACGAGCAATCACTCACCGCCCGCTCGACGAGCGCCCTGGCGTTGTCGTACCGCTCATTAGTTTTGCGCTTCGTTCGCTTTCGGCGCGGCAAAGAAACTACGCCAGCTAACCCGGCTCAAATCCACCAAGCCAGGCATAACGTAAAAGACCGCTGCCGCGCCGAGCAGTGCGCCGGTAATTGAGCGTGAGAGATGTGTGTTCTCCCACAAACCTGCGTAGCCAAGCGCCCAATCGATTGTGGTCGGCAGCACCGCCGCAATCAACCATGCACGCGCCGGAACGCTGATTTGATCGAGCGCTCGCACCAGCGGATAGACGACAAGGCCAGCGACAAAACCTCCGTATAATCCAAAGCATCGCGCGCACACAGCATGTGGATAACCTTCGAGATAGATGGAACGCTCCGTTATCTGATGGCACACCGGGCCGAAAGCTTTATAAATAACGCGCGCGATAAAAGGATGCCCGTGCGCCAGACAAAGCGGCGCAAGTAGTACCAGACCGAAAACGACGAACGCGCTCAACACGGCCGCGAGCCACATAAGCAACGGCTTCTTCAGCGACCGCGTAACCGGCGCACACTGCGGAATGTATGCGCTAACCGAAGCAGGCATAAGAATTTGAAAGTTGGAGATTTGAAATCTCAAATCTTCAACTAGAAATTACCCCTTAAGCATTTGTCTTCTCTTACAAATCGCAAATCGGCAATCACAAATCTAAAATCTAATAATCACGTCCGGCCCACCTTCGACATGCACCGTGTCGATAAAGCGTATGTGCCGCGAGTCCGTGTTCATCACGAGCGAGTGCGTCCGTTTGCCTGCGCCGAAGAAGCGCACGCCGCGAAGCAGCGCGCCGTCGGTCACGCCGGTCGCCGCGAAGATAATCTTTTTGCCGGGCGCAAGATCGTTTGTATCGTAGATTTTGTTCGGGTCGTTGATGCCCATCTCGCGCAGACGATTGATGACTTTCTCCTTCGGTGGCACTTTGCTCGCATCAACCATTAAACGATCTTGATCAAAGACCAGACGAGCCTGAATCTCGCCGTTCAAGCACTTGAGCGCGGCGGCCGTTAACACACCTTCGGGCGCGCCGCCGATGCCCATTAAGGCGTGGATGTTTGTGCCGGCGACGGCGGCTGAGATGCCTGCCGACAGATCGCCATCACCGAGCAAGCGAATGCGTGCTCCTGCGTTGCGTATATCCTGAATCAGCTTTTGGTGTCGTGGACGTTCAAGCACCATCACTGCCAAATCTTCGATGTCGCGCCCTAATTTTCGCGCGATGGCTTTCAAGTTATCCTTGACCGGCGCATCAATATCTATCGCACCACGCGATGATGGGCCGACCACAATCTTGTCCATGTAAATGTCCGGAGCGTTCAACAAGCCGTTGCGTTCCGAGGCGGCGAGCACGGAGATAGCATTGTTGGCGCCAACCGCGCAGAGGTTCGTACCTTCAAGCGGATCAACTGCGATGTCAACTTCAGGGAAAGAATCATGTATCTCGGCGCTGTGATTACCACTGTTTTTGCTGGCACCCTCGCCCACTTCTTCGCCGATGTAGAGCATCGGCGCCTCGTCGCGTTCGCCTTCACCGATCACCACGCGCCCGCACATCGGAACTGTATCCATCACCTCGCGCATCGCCTCGACGGCGACGTGATCGGAATACTTGCGATCACCTTGTCCCATCGTGCGTGCCGCGGCAATCGCTGCTGCCTCACATACACGGAGGAAATCCAGAGACAGATGCTCGGTTCTCAACTCATGCCTCACTGATCATCTCCGATCTTAAAATCGATAACTACAAAAGATTTGCAACGTTGACATCATGGTGAAAAGCGCCGTCATACTAGCAGAGGGGAAGCGCAAATAGTAGAGCCGCATAGGCGGCCGATGTCGTGTGCCTGCGCTTGAAATATCCGGCCGTTGCAGGAGAAATTCATTAAAAGAGAGACGCGGGACGTGCAGAGTACGAAGCACGCCAAGCTTTCCCTCTGTATGTTCCCGCGTCGTTGTAGTTGATCTCAGTTAGTCAGCGGCGAGAGCTTCGCGAGTGTGCGCTAGCTTCCACGCCGGGAGAGTGCAGCGAGCCGGTTTCTCCTGTTTCAAACCGAGCGCCCAGTCCGCTTGCATCAGCGTGTGTATATCGCGCGTGCCTTCGTAGATTACAGCGGCTTTGCAGTTGCGCAGGTAACGCTCAACCGGGTAGTCGTTGGTGTAGCCGTTTGCGCCGTGAATTTCAATAGCCATCGACGCCGCCTTCTCGCTTCTAACCGTTGCCTGCCACTTCGCGAGACTTGCCGCGCGGGCGTTCGGCAGACCAGCGTTCTTTAAGTAACCCGCGTGCAGACATAGCAGATGACACATTTGAAAATCGGCTTCCATCTCGGCGATCTTCTGTTTCACCAGTTGATGATTAGCGATCTTGGTGCCGAACGTTTCGCGCTCTTTGGCGTACGCGATGGAAGCATCGCGTGCAGCGCGTATGAGGCCGGTGGCACCCGCGGCGACTGTATATCGTCCCTGCTCCAAAGCGAACATCGCAATCTTGAATCCTTCGCCTTCTTCGCCAAGCAGGTTCTCTTTCGGCACGCCTACATCTTGCAACGAGAAGTATCCGGTGTTGCCCGCGCGAATCCCTAGCTTGCCGTGGATAGTGCCAGATGAGAAGCCCGGCATTGAACGCTCGACGATGAAGCACGACATTCCCGTGTGGTCGCGCTGTCGTCGCTTCTCCTCATCGGTCCAGCAGAAGAAGAGAAAGTTATCAGCCACGTCTCCCAAGCTGATCCACATCTTCTCGCCGTTCAAAACATACTCATTGCCTTCGCGTCGCGCAGTGGAACGTGCGCCGATCACATCAGAGCCAGCGCCCGGCTCAGTGAGTCCGTAGGTTGCAATCTTTTCACCGCGTGCGGCGGGCACAAGATACTTGCGCTTCTGCTCCTCGGTTCCCCAGGTGAGCAACGTTAGCGAATGAAGCCCCGTGTGCACCGACATGATGACGCGCAGGAAAGTGTCAACGGCTTCGAGTTCCTCGCATACTATTCCGAGCGAGATATAATCGAAGCCTGCGCCGCCATACTCTTCCGGGATGCACACGCCCAGAAAACCAAGCTCAGCCATCTTGTCGAGAATCGAGCGGTCGAAGTGTTGTTTCTCATCGAGTTCCTTGATGTGTGGCGCGACTTCTTTCGTCGCAAACTCGCGGACGGCTTGACGTATCGCTTTGTGATCCTCGCTTAATTCAAAATCGATCATGTTTCCCCTCTTGACCAGCATCAGCAGTATTAACTTCTTATAGAAGGCGCAATCGTTCGGCTTGCGCCTGCCGAGCTATTCTATCATCGCTAATGAGTAACGCTGGTATTAGGTTGTATGCAGACCTAAGGACCTTCATGGCTTTATACACTTGCTACTTCGCATTTATAATTTCCTGTGCAGCTTGCTTAGCTTCTCTGAGGTCGCGGACGCGCCCGTCGAGTTGCTGCTCGTAAACTGCACTAAGAATTTCTCCGACACGCGGAGATTGTGATAATCCCATCTCAATGAGGTGTCTTCCAAGAAGGATTGGCACGGG
The DNA here is from genome assembly GCA_013812565.1 of Pyrinomonadaceae bacterium. Taxonomy (GTDB): domain Bacteria; phylum Acidobacteriota; class Blastocatellia; order Pyrinomonadales; family Pyrinomonadaceae; genus JACCTF01. The sequence continues at coordinate 5,590 of JACCTF010000019.1, forward strand.
CGGGCGGGCCTCGACTTCCAACTCGCGTGCACGTTTGATGAACCACTCCTGCGCCTCCGCGCCGTACCATTTCTCCCTCGGAACCCACGGCGCATTGCGGCCCAGTGAATCGGCTCGCGCGACGCGGTACAACAGATCAAGCTCGCAACGGCGTGCAAGCCGACGAAAAGCTCCGTCTGATACTTCGTCGCGCTTTCTGTAAAACTCACCCGGCTTGAGATGCTCGCGCACAAGGGCAACTACCTGCGCGCGCACGTCGTAGCCATCGAGCGTGTAAATCTTTAGACGATCAAGAAAGCTATCTGTCGGTTGAGCACCCGCTTCGTCGTGTCCACGCGAACGTAAGCGACCATCCGTGAACTCGGTTGTCGCAGGCTTGCCGAAGTCATGACACAAGGCAGCCAGCATCACAGTGACTTGTTTGGCATAAGGCAGATCGTCGATGAGTTCACGAGCGCGGTCAACGACTAGATAAGTATGCACCTCAACATCGCCCTCCGGGTGCCACTCCTTTTCTTGCGGCACGCCGACCAAAGCTTCGATCTCAGGAAAGAGTTGTGGAGTCGCGCCCAGTTTCTGAAGCCACCCAAACCCGATTGAAGGACGCTGTGCGCGTAGAAGCAGTTTCTCTATCTCGCCCCAGATGCGCTCGGGAGGAAGGTCAGTCAGATCAATCGAGCGGCACAACTCAACCGTCGCAGGTTCAATATCAAACTCGAAGCGCGCGGCAAACTGCCCGGCACGCAAGACACGCAGGGAATCTTCGGGAAACGTTTCATGAGAAACAGCGCGCAGCAGTTTGCTATCAATGTCCGCTTGCCCATCAAAGGGGTCGATGATGTCGCCGGTCAGCGGATCAAGCAGGATCGCGTTGATGGTGAAATCGCGCCGCCTAGTGGCATCTTCAACCGTCATCGAGGGATCACCCTTAACGACAAAGGCGCGATGGCCGCGCCCCGCTTTACGCTCGCGCCTGGGCAAACTGACATCAATATCAGAACCGAGTTTGTAAACCGTGAAGGCTTCGCCGACAGCGTTAACATGTCCCATCTGGTCCAGCAGGAAACGCAGCCGCGCGGGTTCAATGCCGTACACTTCGATGTCCCAATCTTTCGGCACTAGGTTCATCAAAATGTCGCGAACCGAGCCGCCGACAAGCAGCGCTCGCCCGCCTTCTGCGCGCACCGCTTCAGCTAACTCTTTGGTTTTTTCGGGAAGGATGTCTGAAACATTGATACGCATTGAAGGCGTTGTGGAAGCATGTAATCTTTGTTGTCAATCTTCTTTCGGCGGCGCCTCTTCCTGATCCAGTTCGTCGTCATCATCATCTTCTTCTTCAAGGTAGTCGCTTGCATCATCGATTGCATCGTCACCGCCTAAGCGGATACGAACGCCCGGCGTCCGCGGCAAACAACTGATCACCTGCGCGCGTTCAATGCGTGTTCTCTCTTTTGAAGAATGCCACAGTTTGATCCAAAAAGTGCGCGTTTCTCCATCCACTGCGAACGTTGAACCGTCCAGCATCACCGGCACCGGCTCCGCGAGGGTTCCGGCGCGGAGCACAGCCAACAGCTCGGAAACAAAAGGCTTGAAGTTATCGAACTGCACAATCACCGCGCGATCTTCAATCTCCGCCGGCGGCAGATCAACCGGCTCGCCCGCTTCAAGCAACAGACGCGACTCGGATTGTTGATCTCGCTTTTTGAGGATAGCCATTTTAGAGAAGTGATGAGTGATGAGTGATGAGTGATGAGTGACAAGCAGGAACAAATTCTTAACTTGTCACTTGTCACTTGTCACTTGTAACTGTTTTTGCAGGTGTTCCCGCAGGTCTGCGACCTTGATGCGCTGTTGTTCCCACGTGTCGCGGTCACGGACGGTCACGGCTTCGTCTTCCAGTGATTGGTGGTCGATGGTAACGCAGAAGGGTGTGCCGATCTCATCTTGGCGCGCGTAGAGTTTGCCGATGCCCCCCGTGTCATCGTAGACCGCACGCATGGCGGGTTGCAGGGTGCGTTTGATGTCTTTCGCCATCTGTACAATCTCGGGTCTGTTTTTGGCGAGCGGAAGCACGGCGACTTTAATCGGCGCTAAGTGAGGATGGAGTTTTAACACAACGCGCTTCTCGCCCTTGTCATTGATTTTCTCTGTGTAAGCGTCCATGAGAAAAGCGAGTGCCGAGCGATTAACTCCCGCAGCAGGTTCAATCACGTATGGATAGAAGCGCTCTTTGGTTGCTTCGTCGAAATATGAAAGGTCTTCGGTTGAATCTGGGTTGAGACGCTTGCCTTCTGCGTCCTCGGGCTTCTTTGAATGGGCGCGCAAATCAAAGTCTGTGCGGTTGGCAATGCCCATTAGTTCGTCCCACTGCCGCTCATCATCTTCGCGTTCCGGAAAGTATCGGTAATGAATGTCAACCGTGCGTTTAGCGTAGTGAGCCAGTTCCTCTTTCGGCTGCTCATAGAAGCGTAAATTTTCGGCGGAGAGTCCGAGACCCAGATACCAGTTGAAGCAAGCATCAATCCATTCTTGATGCACACGTTCATCTTCGCCGGGACGAACAAAGTATTCCATCTCCATCTGCTCGAACTCGCGTGTCCGAAAGATGAAATTGCCGGGGGTCACCTCGTTGCGAAAAGATTTGCCGATCTGCGCGATGCCGAACGGAAGCTTGCGCCGCGAAGTCGTCAGCACGTTGAGGAAGTTGATGAAGATTCCTTGCGCCGTTTCAGGGCGCAGGTAAGCTAGGACAGATGGATCGTCTTCGGCCGATGCAGCACCGATTGCCGTGCGAAACATTAAGTTGAAAGGTCTTGGTTCGGTTAAATCGGTCGAACCGCAATTGGGACATTGAACCGCCCTCTGCTTGATCGCTTCTTCAATCGAGCGGGTGTCCTGCGCGGGGTAATTCAGTTTGTCTGCCCGCAAGCGGGCTTTGCAATCACGGCAGTCTACAAGCGGGTCGCTGAACGTTTCTTCATGCCCCGAATACTTCCACACCAGACGGTTCATGATAATCGATGAATCGATGCCTTCCATGTCGTCGCGCTCGTGAACCATCCAGCGCCACCATGCCTGCTTGAGGTTGTTCGAGAGTTCGACGCCGAGCGGGCCGTAGTCCCAGGCGCTTCCCAGTCCGCCGTAAATCTCTGACGATGGAAAGACAAAGCCACGGCGTTTAGCCAGTGATGTAATGGTTTCAATGTTTGGTGCGGCCACTTGCGAGCTTCTCCAGAAGTAGTCTTACCGAACAAACATGGTAGCAGCCGCACGTCTCATATGAAAAGAAGAGAGCCGCGCGCGTCAATCACAAAATAAGCGCCCGCGCTTCGTGAACTGAAGCGCGGGCGCTTAACTTAATCAGCATCTATTGCTGTGCGTGCTCGACTAGCGTTGACGCGAACGACGCGGTTGAGTGCTCTTAGTTGGCCGCGCGTCATTTGGTCGCACGGTTGGCGTTGGTTGTGGAGGGGCTGCACCCTGCGGCACGAAGTAAAGTTCGAAGTAGTCGCGCTCACGGTAACCGCCGTCGATTATCACGAGATGATTCATATCAATGCCGCGCACCGTGACAAGGTAGCTTTGCGCGCGTGCTCCTAATCGGGAAGCGGTTCCGGGGCGGCTCGTGCGTCCTGAGTAGACGATGATATAACCGCTTGCTCCCGGATTGGTTTGTAGTTCAATCGCTAAGTTATCCAATCTAGCTTTATCGTCGTCAAACGCCACGGACGGAAACTCATCGAATTTCTTGGCTTGCACCGGCGGCGGCGCTGACGCTGCGACGTTCGTTGAACCTTGAGCCGATTGTCGGCAGCGGGGGTCTTCCTGATTATCGGAAGTTGTAAGAGTTGCCGTAATGCGCTGTTTGCTGAGTCCGGTTGAATCAACCGTGATGGCCGATGTGCCTGCGCCGCCGACGATTCGGGCCGAAGCCGGGCTGACAGTCCACTTGTAAGTGAGCGGCGACGAACCCGTGTAGTTACTAGCATCCGCGCTGAAGGTAATTAAATCACCATCACTGACATTTGCGGGCGCAGAAACATTAACGACATAGGGCGGGCATGGCGACTTCACAGAAGGCCTGGTTACCGCAACCATTCTCGGCCGGTAGTTGAGCGTGATGCATTCCTTGCGGCCAGCTATAACGTTAAATGGGCGCACCCAACGTGTCTTACTTGGAAAAAGGATTTCAACAGTGTGGCGGCCCGGCGGGAGTTCGATCAACCGAACTGTCGTAGTTGTTTCACCGGCGGGTTTGCCATCAATCACAATCGGATACCCGGCGGGCTTGGTGGAGATTTCCAAGCGCCCGTAGGCGGGTGTGTCCTTGCTTGCAGCATACGCTGATGCGGCACAACTGCTGAAGAAAGCAAACAGAACGGCACACATTAAACTTCGCGCAATCGACTGTGAGCTAACGCTTCGTAATACTTGTTTCGCAATCATTATGCCTCCTCGTTTCTTGCAATCTGCGTGGCTTCTTCGTCCTGGGTATTCTTACGACGACGGCGCGCCCGGGCAGCGACCCCCACAAGCCCGGTGCCGATAAGCAGGAGCGTTGCGGGTTCTGGAATCGGTGCGGGAGAAGGCGTCGTTTGATTAGGAGGGGATATTGGATTTGGCGCCAGCAATTCCGGTACTTTGATAAGTGGCGTAAGAATGTTGTTCCCACTTCTGCTGATATTGTTGCTGCCGCCGCTGCTGAAATCAATAAAAAGAAGCGGCAGCACCGCGAGCGCCAGCAAGGGCAGCTTCGGAAAGCTGAAGCCTCCGCCCGGAACCTCTATTTCACCGCATTCGCAGATACTACCGGTCACCTCACCCAACTCAATCATTTCAATGTTGCCAGCCTCACTCTGCTGCGCTGAAGTTTCGTTTGAAGTGGTCGATGAGTTCTGTCCCCCGGCAAACCCTCGTGCCCCGTCACGATCCTGCGACACGGAACGAAGACGAAGCCCGGCATATTGATCTCCACCGTGGTAATTACCGATGACTTGAATAATGTCGGC
>JACCTF010000737.1 GCA_013812565.1 Pyrinomonadaceae bacterium
GGAAATGGGTTTTGAGAAAGAAGGTTCTATGAACTCCAATCTGAAGAGGCTTAAGGTCTGCTTGCTTGTAATCTTCGTCGCTCTCTTCGTAGGCATCAGTAGATCAGCGGCGTCACGAGTTGAGAACGGGGCTTTGGTCGCGTCGTTGCCTAACGCCGATTACGGATACGATGAGCAGCAACACACCAAGATGGTTGAGCAAAGTGCTCCCAAGATTGAAAAGTCCGGTGATAAGATTAGTGCCGCGGCGGCAGCAACGGATGAGGCTGCCAAAGAAGCTTCTAAAGCAACCAGCAATCCCGGCACAGCTAACGCCGTACCTGGTCCATCTCCCGGCCCAGATGGATGGAGTTTTCGTAACCACGTCCAACCTGTCCTTACCAAGTACGGTTGCAACTCCGGCGCGTGTCACGGCTCGTCCGCCGGGAAGAACGGATTCAAACTAACGCTTCGCGGCTACGATCCTGACACGGATCACGCGGTACTCACCCGGCAGGCGGCCGCTCGCCGCGTCTCCATCGTCGAACCAGCCAAGAGCCTGCTGCTACTGAAACCAACAATGATCATCGCACACGGAGGCGGGAAGCGATTCGATACAAACTCGCTTGAATACCGTGTGCTCTCCGAGTGGATCGCTGCGGGTGCGCCGCCACCTGCGGAGAACGATTCCATAATTCAAACGCTTGAAATCACACCAAGAAGCAGGACGCTCGCGCCCAGCGGACAGCAACAGTTAAAGGTTAGCGCAACGTTTTCTGATGGGCGCACCGAGGATGTGACACGCTGGGCTAAATACACCAGCAGCGATGAAGGCATCGCGAGCGTCACCGAGACGGGACACGTCAAGATGCTCAGCCACGGCGAATCCACTATCTCCGTTTGGTATCTGAGCCGCGTTGCCTCGGCGCGTGTGAGCGTGCCGTATCCAAACAAGATTGACGCAGTGGCGTTTGCCCGCATGGAGCGCCGTAACTTCATTGATGACCTGGTGCAGAAGAAATTAAAGACCCTCAACATTTCCCCTTCGGGGCCGGCGACGGAGGGTGAATTTCTCAGACGCGCTTTTCTCGATGCGACGGGCACGCTTCCGACAGTTGATGAAGTTCGCACCTTCCTTGCCGACACTGCGCCCGACAAACGCACTAAGTTAATCGACAAGCTGCTTGAACGATCTGAGTACGTCGATTACTGGACTTACAAGTGGTCTGATCTGCTGCTCGCCTCAAGCAACAAGCTTCAGCGCAAGACGCTACTTTCGTTTAGCGATTGGATTCGCGAAAGCGTTCGACAGAACAAACCGTGGAACGAATTTGTGCGCGAACTGATCACGGCCTCCGGCAACAGCCAGGAGAACGGCGCGGTTAGTTATTACGTCATCCATAAAAGCCCGATTGATCGCGCGGAGAATATGACCGCCGCCTTTATGGGAATACGCATGACCTGCGCGCGCTGCCACAATCATCCGTTGGAGAAGTGGACGCAGAAACAGTATTACGGCTTTGCCAACCTCTTCACCAGAGTTAAATTGAAGAACGGAGCCGCGCCCGGCGATGTCTCCGTCTATACCAGTCCGACCGGCGACATCAATCATCCGCGCTTGGGTCGCCCCGTAGCGCCGCGTCCGCTCGATGGCGAAGAACTATCCTACGATTCCACGAAAGACCGTCGCGTGCATTTCGCCGAGTGGCTTACGTCGCCCAAAAATCCACACTTTGCCCGCATGCTCGTTAACCGCGTGTGGAAGAATTTTATGGGCCGCGGGTTGGTTGACCCCGTCGATGACATGCGCGCCACCAATCCTCCGTCGAATGATGAATTGATGACGGCGCTTGAGCAGGATTTCATCAAGCACAACTTTGATGTGAAGCACTTAATCCGCACGGTGATGAACTCGGCAACATACGGATTGTCATCCGCAACCAATGAGACGAACGCGAAAGATGATCGCTACTATTCACACTTCATCGCACGGCGATTGCCGGCCGAAGTGATTCTCGACGGCTTATCACAAGTGACCGGCGTGCCGACGAAGTTTGAAGGCTATCCGGCGGGGACGCGCGCCTTGCAGTTGCCGGATTCGCGTATTGATTCTTATTTCTTGACCGTCTTCGGACGACCCGAAAGGTTGATCACCGCCGAGTCCGAGCGACAGCAAGACCCGACGCTGACCCAGGCCTTGCATGTCATCAATGGTAAAACGATCAACGAGAAACTGCGGGCTTCCGACGGCGCGGTTGAACACTTCACAAAATCGAACCTCGCAGACGCCGAGGTGATTGAACATCTCTATCTTGCGGCATATAGCCGACAGCCGAAGGCGGAAGAAAAGGCCAAGCTGACGCAGGCACTCGCGCAACAGAGCGGCGATGCGCGACGGCAGATGTTAGAAGATTTGATGTGGGCTGTGCTGACCGGGAGAGAGTTTCTGTTTAACCACTAAAATAAGGAGTCAGGAGACAGAACAAAAGCCATGATCTTTGTCTTACCTTACTGACTTCTGGTTCCTGATCTTCTGTCTTCTTCAAAAGGGCGGTATCGCAAAAGGCAAGCTCATGAGCCGAAGAAGTTCAACAAGCACGCGGTCAACGAAACGAGTGCAAATCGCCGCACTGCTTTTTGCAGCGACACTCTCAACCATCTGGCTCGCAGCGGCTCGCGCTCACGGGGATGATTCCGCCGGTGTCAGCTACGTTAAGGATGTGCAACCGATCTTTGATGCCAACTGCGTAGTCTGCCACAGCACTAGCGGAAGAATGAGCGGACTCAGTCTCGAAAGCTACGAGGAGTTGATGAAGGGCGGCACGAAGGGTCATGCGGTCGTCCCGGGCGATAGTGCGAAGAGCCGACTGGTCGGGATGATTGAAGGAACTATCAATCCGAAAATGCCGCCCGGCGGAGCCTTGAAACCGGCCTAGATCAAAACCGTCCGCGCCTGGATCGACGCCGGTGCTCATGCTTCACCGCCGAAGAAAGACGGAACCGAACCTGCCGCCCTCGCTAAAGCGATAGTGACCGCCGTCACAACTGCCAGCCCGGCAGTTCTCCCGGAGATCAAGCCGCGCGTGTCCGTTGCCGCCCCGGTCACGGGATTGGCTTTTCACCCTAACGGGAAATGGGTCGCCGCCGTCGATCACAAGATGGTACGCATCATTGATCGAGGACGTAGCAAAAACGCGCGCAGACTCGGTGGCGCTGAGGGGATCGTGCGCGCCGTGTCTTACAGCCCTGATGGAAAGCTTCTAGCGGCGGGAGGCGGCTTCCCTGCGCAGTTCGGTGAAATCATCATCTGGGAGGCGGAGACCGGACGAACGCTCCATCGCCTGCAAGGTCACAAGGATTACATCTATTCGGTGGCCTTCAGTCCGGACAATCGCTTGCTCGCTTCTTCCAGCTATGACCGCCTTGTCAAGATTTGGGACGTTGAGAAAGGCGTCGAAGTTAAAACGCTCAAAGAACATACGGACGCAGTTTACCCGGTGGCGTTTAGCCCTGACGGAAAGCTTTTGGCGTCGGGTGCGGCGGACCGCACCGTGAAGATTTGGGATGTCGGGTTGGGCAAGCGGCTCTATACTTTGAGTGACTCGACGGATGTGGTCTACACGCTGGCATTTCATCCGTCAGGCAAACAGCTTACAGCCGCCGGAGCCGACAAGAACATACGCACGTGGAACATCACGGGGCAAGGCGGAACGCTCGCTGGTTCGATCATCGCTCATACAGATGAGATTGTGCAGATCGCTTACTCTCCCGACGGATCGCGGCTCGCGTCCACGTCCGCGGATCGCACCGTGAAGTTGTGGGATCTCGCGGCGGGCCAGGCAGTCAGGACGTTTGAGAAGCAGCCGGATTGGGGTCAATCACTTGCGTGGAGCCCCGAAGGGCGAACATTGGTCGTCGGCGGTTTTGATGGCGCGGTGAGAATCTATAATGCCGAAACAGGTCAGGTCATCAATACTCCGGTGCAGGCTGCTCGCTAAGCAGCACAGCTAGCGTTCGGCGTTTCGTGTTATGTGAGGCACTGAACTTATGACGGATAAACTTGAGCAGAACAAAAAGAACGTGACGGCCTTCTATGATTTGATGTTCAACCAATGTAAGCCTGCCGAAGCTATCGAGAGGTACACAGGAGGTGTCTACATTCAGCACAATCCGGCCGTAGCCGATGGCAAGGAAGCGTTCATCGAGTATTTTATGAGGATTCACATCTAAAGCGATCCAGCGCCTTAGTCACAGCGTAGATGCCATCCTCGGCTGAGCACGGCATCTAACAACTGGCTTAACCAGACACCCTGATGACGTGCTTCTTACCGATACATCTTAAAAAGTTTCCAAGTATGCTTCATTATCACTACCGCACGAGATCATTTCTTACACTCTTTTTCCTTGCCGCAACCATTTTGGCAATCCCGGTAGAGGCCGCCGCCCCGCGTTTGCTGATGATCTACGGGAAGCAGTTGCCGAAGCCGATCATCCTGGCGAATTGGCAGGAGAATCAGCGATTGATGTCGGCTATCACGGAGGAGGCGAAGGTCACGCCGGAAGAACTTAAAGGGCGTCCATATTTAGAAGTAGCGTTATTCTCTGGACTGGAATGGGTGCGCTACGTTGATCAAGGCAAACCGCTTGATAAGCTTCGCCCAAAACAAGCAAGTCAGCACGGCCGTTTTTACCCGGCCGTTGGTGACGCCGCCCCGATCATGACATTCAAAAGCTTGCCCGGCCCCGGGCCACTAACCCGTAGAGTCGATGCAAAGGGTGTCGAGATACTGGCCGGTCACGGCATTCCCGTGCGACTAGATGCGACAAACAAGCCACCCGCCGAGTGAAGCAGAGGCGCAAGAAGCTTTGACGTTCATTGTGAAGAACTACCTGTGAAGGGGAAGATAAAATGGAAGCCATCAGAAGTTACTTCAAGCCGCATCTTTTTATTACCGCGTCGTTGCTTGTGATCGTTTTCGTCGCACCGGTGTGGGCGCAGGTCGCACCGCCAACGGTAACTTCCGTTTCGCCTGTCGGCGTGGCGCGCGGGAAGACGATTCAACTAACCATTGAAGGCATCAATCTCAAGGGAGCTGACCGAATTCTTTTCAGCGACCCCGGGCTTGAAGGCAAAGTCGTGAGTATCGCTGAACTAGACCCGGAGCGGAAAGAGGCCATGAAAGGGGCGACCCGCCTTCCGTTCGAGGACATCGCAATCAAATATCGTGTTGTTGTCGAAGTTAAGACCGCCTCCAAGACCCTAGTCGGCAGACATCTCTTTCGCGTCGGGACTGTGCTCGGCACCACCAACTCAGGCGTGATCGCCGTCGGCGATCTTCCCGAAGTCGC
>JACCTF010000746.1 GCA_013812565.1 Pyrinomonadaceae bacterium
GCCGCCGCCTACGCGCAAGCGCCTTGGATATCTGCGCCGGAACCGCTGTCGCCCCCTGCATCGACAACGGCCGGATCAACCGAAGTATCGACGGCAGAGGCCGCGATTGAAAGCGACTCCAGCTCTCCGGCGGGTGAAGCCGCACGAGACGCCGCCCGGGTTGATATAGCGCCGCAGGTTGATCCGGACCAGCTATCGCCTGAGGTGATTGACAAAATCGCACGCCGAGTTGTGGAACATCTTTCAGAGAAAGTTGTACGCGAGATCGCATGGGAGGTAGTCCCGCAACTCGCCGAACTTTTGATCAAACGCCGCCTCGAAGAAGAGAGATCGAAATCCCAGTAAAACTTCGCTGAACCCCGAAAGCGCAATGGCATTAAGTTAAGGGACGTAGCACAAGATGCTATCTTGTGCCGGTTGAAGTTATATCCATGGGGCCCGCGTGGGGATTCCATCTTGCGCCACTAACTTAATGCCATCGCCCCGAAAGCGACAACCGGTGACGGATTGAGACGGCGGCGTAGGTAGAAGAGAAGCCGCGTGGCCCGATCCGTTTTCAGTTGGTTGCCCGAATCTTATTGCTAAATTCCACTGCCAAGTTTCACTGCCAAGTTTAACTGAATGCAACTGGCGGGCGCGTGAACCGCGAACCGTCTGTTGTTATACTTAGCCTCGATGGAAATCCCAAAAACCTACGACCCGAAACAAGCCGAGGAACAACACTACGCGCGCTGGGAAAAGCAAGGCTGCTTTGCGCCGGAGATAAACCGCGACCCGGCGGCTCCCGTCTTCTCGATCGTGATCCCGCCGCCAAACGTGACAGGCTCGCTGCACATGGGCCACGCCCTTCAGCATACCTTGATGGATGTGATGACCCGGCATAAGCGGATGCTCGGTTACCGCACGCTGTGGCTTCCCGGTGAAGACCACGCCGGTATCTCGACGCAGGTTGTCGTCGAACGCGAGTTGCGGAAAGAAAAACTCTCGCGTCACGATCTTGGCCGCGAACGGTTTGTCGAACGTGTGTGGCAGTGGAGGGAGCAGTACGGTTCGCAGATCATTCAGCAGATGCGACGCGAGGGCGCATCGGTCGATTGGTCGCGCCAGCGCTTCACGATGGATGAGGGACTGTCGCGGGCGGTGCGCGAAGTCTTCGTGCGTTTGTACGAAGAAGGATTGATCTACCGCGGTGACTATATCGTCAACTGGTGTCCGAACGAGCAGACGGCGCTCTCCGACCTCGAAGTCGATAAGGAGTCGCAACACGGAAAGCTCTACTACTTGCAGTATCCGGTGAGGGCGAATGGGCGCGCCCATGAATATGGCAGCGACGAGCATATTACGGTTGCCACAACGCGGCCCGAGACAATGCTCGGCGACACGGCAGTCGCTGTCAATCCAACGGATGAACGCTACCGCGACCTAATCGGCCGCACGCTTCTATTGCCGCTCACCGGGCGCGAGATTCCGATCATCGCTGATGAAGCGGTTGATCCGCAATTCGGCACCGGCGCGGTCAAAGTAACTCCGGCGCATGATCCGAACGACTATGCGATGGGCGAGCGTCACGGTTTGCCGCAAGTCTTCGTGATCGACAAATTCGCGCGCATGACCGAGCAAACCGGCCCTGACTTTGCGGGTCTGGATCGTCTCAAAGCGCGCGAGAAAGTCGTCGAGCGGTTCAGTGAACTCGGCTTGCTTGAGAAGGTGGTTGACTACGAGTTTGCGATCTCGCGTTGCGACCGTTGCCGCACGGTGATCGAGCCTTTGATTTCGACGCAGTGGTTCTGCCGCATGAAGGGGATGGCTGAGCAGGCGCTTGCCGTCGCAGACAAAGAGCCACGCTTTGTGCCTGATGTTCCGTGGCAGAAAGTTTACAAGGATTGGTTAGAGAACATTCACGATTGGTGCGTTTCGCGGCAACTATGGTGGGGCCATCAAATTCCTGCATGGTATACGAAGGAAGGCAAGATCATTGTCGCGCGCTCGGAGGAAGAAGCGCGTCTGGCCGCGGGCACGGATGAATTAACGCAAGACCCGGATGTGCTCGACACGTGGTTTTCGTCCGCCTTGTGGCCTTTCTCGACGCTCGGTTGGCCTAACCAAACAAACGATCTGCAAACTTTCTATCCGACATCCGTGCTTGTCACCGCGCGCGACATCATCTTCCTGTGGGTTTCGCGGATGATGATGGAAGGATTAAAGTTTGTGGGCCAGGTGCCGTTTCATGATGTTGTGATTACGGGCACGATCATGGATAAGCACGGGCAGCGAATGTCGAAGTCAAAGAACAACGGCGTTGACCCGCTGGAGGTGTTCGACAAGTATGGCGTCGATGCGACCAGACTGGTGCTTGCTTCCATCGGCGCGACCGATACGCGCTGGAACGATAATCAGGTCGAGTCGTATCGCAACTTCGCCAACAAAATTTGGAACGCGGCGCGCTTCTGTTTGTTGAACTCGGAAGGTGCGATTGTCGGAAGAGGCTTTGAAGGTGAACGCGATGAGTGGGCACTGCATGATCGCTGGATTATGTCACGCCTTAACCGTGCGACAAGCGAAGTTAATGAAGCGATTGAGAAGTATCAGTTTCACGAAGCCGTGCAGACGCTTTACCACTTCTTCTGGGACGACTTCTGCGATTGGTACATCGAACTCTCGAAGGCGGAAGTGACGGCAACCGAAGAATCGCCCGCGCGTGACGGTGCGCGTAGTCGCTTGTTCTCGGTGCTTGAACAAGCGCTTCGCCTGCTTCATCCGTTCATGCCTTTTATCACTGAAGAACTGTGGCAGCGCTTGCCCGGCACGGGCGCTCATCTTCTACATCCGGCTTATCGCGAGGCGGCGGCCGGGCCGACCGTGATGCTTGCCGAGTATCCGCAGGCGAAACCGGAACTGCTCAGCGAGCAGGCTGAGCGAGAGATGCAAGCCGTAATCGAACTCATCTCGCGCGTGCGCAACATTCGTTCGGAGATGAACATTCGACCGGGCGAACAGGCGCGGGTTTTGATCAGCGCAAACGATGCGGATTTGCGCGAGGTCTTCACACAGCAGCGAAGCAGAATCGCGCGCTTAACCAGGGCCTCGGAAGTTTCGGTGCGCGAACAGCTTGATGCGCCACGCGCTTCGGCACGAGCGGTCGTCGCCGGAGGCGTTGAAGTCGCAGTGCCGCTCGAAGGCTTGATTGACTTTGCGCAGGAACGCGAGCGGCTCATGCGCGAGCAAGAGAAGTTGCAGAAGGAAGCAGAACGGTTGGAAGCGCAGCTTGCTAATCAGCAGTTCATCGAACGTGCTCCCGCCGAAAAGGTTACGGAAGCGCGCGAGCGCGTCGCTGATATTGCCCGGCGAACAACGGCGCTTCAATCGATGTTGGAGGCACTCAAACAATGACCTGGCTCGACGAAGGCGCGCTCTACTCGCAGATCGGATTATTTCTTAGCGAAGACTTAGGTCGCGGCGACATCACAACGCAAGCGATTGTCGTCCGCAACACGCGCGCGCGTGGTCGCTTCCTCGCCAAACAACCGATGACGGTCGCCGGGCTGGAAGCCGCGGAAGCAGTCTTCTCCACGCTCGATTCGCAGCAGCAGCTTGAAGCCTTTGTCTCCGATGGCGAGGAGGTTGAAGCAGGCAAAGTCATTGCACGAACCAGCGGGTTCGCCGACGTGCTGCTGGCTGGCGAGCGCGTCGCGCTCAACCTTATACAACGTTTGTCAGGCATTGCGACGCTCACGCGTCGGTATGTCCGCGCCGTTGAAGGCACACGGGCGCAGATCGTTGACACGCGCAAAACCACGCCGGGCCTGCGCATGCTGGAGAAGTACGCGGTGCTTGCCGGGGGCGGGCGTAATCACCGGTTTGGTTTGGATGACGGTGTAATTATTAAAGACAATCACATCGCGCTGGCGGGCGGGGTGGCGGCGGCAGTCAAGCGTGCGCGCGATTCGGTCGGCCACATGCACAAGATCGAGGTCGAAGTCTCCACCGAGCAGGATCTACGCGAAGCCCTGGAGAGCCGGGCAGACGTTGTGATGCTGGATAATCTGTCGCCGGAAGAAACCGGCAGGTTGACACAACTCGCGCGCGCGCTTGCGCCTGATCTGCTGCTCGAAGCCTCAGGCGGCATTACATTAGAGAACGTGCGAGCGTATGCTGAGGCGGGCGTTGATCTAATCAGCATCGGGGCGCTAACTCATTCAGCGCCCGCGATGGACATCAGTTTCAAAATTCAACCGGGATGAAGGCAAGAAGAGTGCAGGAGTCAGAAGGCAAAAGTCAGGAGTCAGAATGAAACGGTTTCCGCTGATTATTCTGACCCTGACTCCTATCTTCATTCTTGTAAAGTAAGGAACGGAGATGCGTGGTGAAGCGTGTAAACTATGCGAAGGTTTTGCGTGATGTGCGGATGAAGGAGAAAGTTGTGATGCCAGATCAGTTGAGGTGTCGGGTAGCATGGATGCTGGTTGTTGCATTCTGTGCAAGTGCGGTGTGGCTCGGGGCGGATGCGCAGGCACAACGGAGCAGGCGTCCGTCGCGTCGCATCACAAATCCGGTTCGTCAACAAAGCGTTCCGCCACCGTCATTGGCCGGTAAGCCGACTGGGACAGAGGCGCAGGTTGTGCGCACTGCGGAGGAAACTGCGGCTGAGGAGAATAGGGTGGAAAGCAGCCGACCGCAGACGGGCGCGCCGCGCAGTTCCAGCATTACGGAAGCGGAACCGGAAACCGTGCAGCGCACCGTCAACCGGTTATCGGCGCAGGTCACGAAGCTTACGGAAGAGCTTACCCAACTCAAAGATCAGCAGCGCGCGATGGTTGATCTGGAACGTTTGACGCGCACCGAGCAGCGCGCCGAGAGTTTACGCACACAGTTGCGCGAGATAGTTGAAAAGGAAGCCAATCTGCAAGCGCGCGCCGAGCAGATCGAGTTCGAACTCCGTCCGGAACAACTCGAGCGCCGCTCTGCGCTGGTTGGAACAGTGCGGCCGGATGAGGTGCGCGATCAGATGCGGCAGCAGTTGGAAAGCGAAAGAACGCGCCTGCGCACCCAACTGAACTTGTACGAGACGAGCCGCGTCCGACTCGAAATCACGGTCGTAAACGCCGATGCAGAGGTCGACCGCTTACGCGCGCGACTTGACACCGCTTCCTCACAAACATCTGACACCACGACGAAGAACAACGCGGGAGTACAACCACCAACTAATACATCGTTGCCGCCACAAGAAGACGCTCGGCCACCAGAGATACCGCGCTAATATACTCAGAAATGACAGGTAAACAGTGATAAGTGACAAGAAAGATAAGTACGAAGGCGGCTGCTTCCGGCAGAAGAAGCAAAGCCACAGCGCTCTGAGTCCGAAGCATCGGCAGTCATCTCTGATCCCTTCCTTCTTGCCACTGTTTACGCGGGGTCTCCAAGCGGGCTGCCCGCGTGGGGTGCCCTTGTCACTCGTCACTGTTGAGTACAGCAGCATGCTGTTAAATTACGGAGCGCAAGAGAAGCGATTGCGGAAGGGCAGAGAACATGCCGACATCTTTTATGGAAGAATACAAAGCGAAGCACCAGCACCCTTTGAATCGACTAACGCACAATGTCGGCATCCCGCTGATTGTTGTTTCGCTGCCGCTCTTTCTCTTCAACTGGCATTGGGCGCTCACAATGTTCGTCACAGGCTGGATACTGCAATTCGTCGGGCATGCCATCGAAGGCAATCAGCCAGCCTTCTTTCGCCATCCCATTTATCTTCTGATCGGACCGCTATGGTTTCTCCGCCGTGTCGCGAGCACGATTCGCCGCGCGCATCCTTCATCAAAGTCCTGAACGGGTTTTCAATTTGCGATTCCGCTATGCCATCTCGAAGCACAACTTAAAATCGAAAATCGAAAATCGCAAATTCCTCCGATGTCTGCACAAGTAGAACCAACAACAGAGCGAGTCAGTCGCGCGAGCGAAATGTTCCGTGCTCTCGGGCATCGCAACTTCAGATTGTTCTGGGCGGGCGCATTCCTCTCCAACACGGGGACGTGGATGCAGACGGTAGCGCAAGGATGGCTTGTGCTGCATTTAACCGACTCGGCTTTCTGGCTTGGCGTCGATGGCTTTATGGCAACTGTGCCCGGTCTTCTACTGACTCTGGTCGGCGGAGTCTTCGCTGACTTGGTTGACAGAAAGCGTCTGCTGATCGCCACCCAAATCGGCGCAGGGTTGGCGGCGTTGGTGTTAGGCGTGCTGGTTGCGACCGGGGTAGTCCAGGTCTGGATGATTCTGCTGCTTTCGTTTGTGACTGGGTGCTGCTTGGCGCTCGCTTCGCCCTCTTATCAAGCGATCACCATCGACTTGGTTGGTCGTGAAGACCTCTCGAATGCGATTGCGCTTAACTCTACGCAGTTCCAACTTTCACGCATTGTCGGACCGGTTCTTGCCGGACTCACCATCAGCGCTTTGGGACTAGCGGGCTGCTTCATCGCCAACGGTTTGTCATACATCGCTGTTGTCGCAGCGCTCGTCATGACGCGCATCAGCGCAGCGGAGAATACTGATGGCATAGCACGTTCAATGAAAGATGGACGCGCTCTCTGGCAAGATTTAATTGACGGCTTTCGTTACGTCCTGCAACGCCCGCGCGTGCGTATGCTGCTGCTGATTTCGGCCGTGACAAGTTTGTTCGGCGGGCCATACCTGTCGATGGTGCCGCTGTTTGCCCGGAACGTGCTGCGCCTTGATGAAAACGGATTGGCACTAATGATGAGCATAACGGGCGGCGGCGCGTTTTGCGGCGCGCTGCTTCTCGCCTTCCTTGGCAACTTTCAATATAAAGGATGGTTTGTCCTCGGCGGCGCTCTCTCATTCGCAATTTGTTTGACGGGATTCGCGCTGTCGTCGCATGTCGGCCTTTCGCTTGCGTTGCTCTTCGGCGTCGGTGTCTCGATGGTTTTGTTTGTCGCTGTGATCAATATACTTCTGCAACAACTCGTTACCGACCAGATGCGCGGGCGCGTGATGAGCATGTTCGTTCTCTCCTTCCTCGGCACAGTGCCGTTTGGCAACCTTATCACCGGAGCCGCCGCCGAACGTTACGGCGCACCCCGCACGCTCGCCGCCTGTGGACTGATTAGTGCCTTATTTATGGTTGTCGTGATCATCCGCAACAAGCCTCTGCGCGAACTCTAAAGTCCTTATGAAAGGCCCCGAAGGTGCGGAAGACCTATTCTTCCGCCCACTGCGGCGCTTGCTTACCATTGCCTCTATAAACCCACGGCTCACGCCGTGGGCTATAACTCTACCGCCCCGCTGGGGTTGATGACACTTATCCAATACGCTCTAACCTCCGAGGTTCGTAACATACAATTTGCAAGAAAGAGCGCGGCAACCGTTCTATTAAGCAACTGCGCTCACATAAAGAGCCGGAGCGCGGATCAACATGTACATCTCAAGGAGAGCGTTATGCGAACTAGAAAAGCCTCTGTCTTTCTGCTGTCTGCCGTGTTCCTCATCACCGCGCATGCCTTCACCGCCAGCGTGCGCGCGCAGGGCGTGATTGTGCCGCGTGAATGCGAACCTCGCCGCTGCCCGAGACCGTTCCCGCTGCCACGCCCGGTTCCGCTGCCGCGCCCCATCCCACTGCCGCGTGCCTTGCCGATCAAGTCCATTAAGATCGAAACGAAAATTGTCGGTCAAGTGGCGACCACGCACGTCGAACAGATCTTTCGCAACGATACAGACTTTACGCTCGAAGGCACATACTTCTTTCCGATACCTGAGACGGCGTCCATCCAGG
>JACCTF010000763.1 GCA_013812565.1 Pyrinomonadaceae bacterium
CCTTTATCAGTACACGGCCCGTCGGCGATTACCTGCCCTTTGTCAACTCGTTCGCCAACCGCAACGATTGGCCGTTGGTTAATGCAAGTGTTTTGGTTCGAGCGCTTGAACTTCGTTAGTGTGTAGATGTCGGCCGTCACCTCGCGCGAGATTGTGCCGTCCACATTGTGATCGGCTTTGACGATGATGCGCTCCGAGTCTACATAGTCCACTACGCCGTCGCGCCGGGCAACGACTACTGCGCCGGAGTCACGCGCCGTCACCGTTTCCATGCCGGTGCCGACGTACGGCGACTCGGCACGTAGCAGCGGCACTGATTGGCGCTGCATGTTCGAACCCATTAGTGCGCGGTTAGCGTCATCGTTCTCAAGAAACGGGATCAGCGACGCAGCCACGGAGACAAGTTGTTTTGGAGAAACGTCAACGTACTCGATCTCCTCGCGCACCGCGAGAATAAACTCGCCCGCTTTCCGCGCGGCATTGCGCTCGTTAATGATGTAGCCTGTCTCATCCAACTCGATGTTGGCTTGACCGACAACGTACTTGTCCTCCTCCCACGCAGTTAGGTAGAACGGATACGACTCGTACACGGCAATTTTTCCGTCCGCGCCGACCTTTTTGTTAGCCTTCTCTACTTCCGCCTGCGGCACATGGTTGCCGGGTTTGAATGACGTGTCGCCGCCGTTCATCACGCGCACATACTCAGTGACGCGGCCATTAATTACCTTGCAATAAGGCGACTCGATAAAGCCATACTCATTGATACGTGCAAAGCACGAAAGACTCGAGATCAATCCGATGTTCGGCCCTTCCGGGGTTTCGATGGGGCAGATACGGCCGTAGTGTGTCGGGTGTACGTCGCGCACCTCGAAGCCGGCGCGCTCACGCGAGAGGCCTCCCGGTCCAAGCGCCGACAAGCGCCGCTTATGTGTAATCTCAGAGAGCGGATTCGTTTGATCCATAAACTGCGATAACTGACTGGACCCGAAGAACTCACGCACCGCCGCAGTCACCGGCTTGGCATTAATGAGGTCGCGCGGCATTGTCGTCTGCATCTCCTGCTGAATCGACATCTTCTCCTTGATCGCGCGTTCCATGCGTACGAGGCCGATGCGGAATTGATTCTCCAGCAGTTCACCAACCGCGCGGACGCGGCGGTTGCCGAGATGGTCAATGTCATCGGCGAGGTACTCAAGCGAGTTTCGCCGCATCTTCAACAGGTACGAAATAATTTCAACGAAGTCGCCCGCCGAAAGCAGTGGATCATTGATACGGGTGCCTTCTTCTTTGCCCATTTTGATGTTGAACTTAAGGCGTCCGACCCGTGAAAGATCAAACTTCCGTGGATCGAAGAACATCCCTTCAAACAAACGGTAGGCGGTCTGCACGGTTGGTGGATCGCCCGGACGCATTTTCCGGTAGATCTCAAGCAGCGCATCAACTGGTTTTGAGATTACATCCTTCTTCAAGGTTTGAGATAGCACTGCTCCCAGGTCGTCACGCTCCGGGAAGAAGATCTCAAAACTTTCAACGCTGGCTTCAGTGATCTCCTGCAGTTTAGCGGGGGTGATCTCAGTATTTGACTCGAGGATAACTTCGCCGGTTTCCGTATTGACAACATCACCCAAGGCGAAAGCGCCTTCAAGCTGCGCAGCATCTGTTTCAATCCTCTTGACATGCCCCTTGCGCAGTGCATCCAACGCTGTGTTAGTGATCTTTTTCCCGCCACGCACAATGGATTCGCTGCCGTGTGCTTTAATATCTTGATCAACCTTCATCCCGACCAAGTTGGTCGCTCCGGTCTCCGGAACTTTGATGAATATCCGCCCCCCCTCAGCCTGCACCTCATCCACAACGTAGAAGGCACGCAGAACATCTTCGTTAGAGAACGAAGCGTTCTTTACGGCTTCTTCCAACTGCACATCGGTTTGGGACGTGCGCGAGGCGAACTTCGGGTCTAGCCAGATGCCGAGCGCACGCAGGAAGATGGTCGCCAGGAACTTGCGCTTTCGATCAATCCGCACATAGAGAAGGTTCTTCTGGTCGTACTCAAATTCAACCCATGAGCCACGATATGGAATCACCTTAGCAAGGTAAACGGGCGCGCGCTCGAAGAAGACGCCAGGGCTTCGGTGAAGTTGTGACACAATCACGCGCTCTGTACCGTTGATAATGAAAGTCCCGTTGTCGGTCATTAACGGAATCTCACCAAAGAAGACATCTTCCTCCTTGATGTCTCGAATAGATCTCGCCTCCGTCTCCGGGTCTCGATCAAAAACGGTCAAACGGATTTTAACTCTTAAAGGCACGCTGTAAGTCATACCGCGCTCTTGGCATTCCTGCTGATCGTGCTTGTGTTTTAACCCCACCGGCTCACCACAGTTATCACACAACTGCGGGCGCACAGTATTAAAGGTGCCGCACGCATGACAGAGCGTTTCGCCCGGAGTTAAAGGGTCAACTTTAACGAGCGAACCGCAGTTTTGGCAGTTAGCGCGAAGATACCGCAGCCCTTCTAGGCGTCCGCATTTGCACTGCCAATTGCCGATGTGATACTCGACAAAATCCAGCTCAGCGGTTCCGCGAAAATCCGAGATAGGGAAGACCGAGCGAAAAACGGCTTGAAGGCCGATTGTTGTTTCACGTTCTTCCGGCAGGAGGTCCATCTGCAAAAAACGGTTGTATGAATCGCGCTGGATCTCAATTAAATCCGGAATGCGAACAGCCGTCTTGATTTTTGAAAAGTCGTAACGCTGCGGCGGACGACTGACACGTCGTCCCATGCCGCTTGTAACAGGTTGAAGCAGATTTGCAGACATCAGCGATTTCCTTTTATGTATATGTTGTTGCGCCTTCGGCTGTCACTGTAGAGGGGTAGTGGAAAAAGGAAGGCATCACTATTCTGAACAAGGATAAATGGTTCCCTACTTCGTTTCTCATAAACGGAGTAGGGGTTGTTGACAAAGGCCATAGCTTATAAGGCGCGCGTGCCGGCTGCCTATCAAAGTAACAATGCATCTAGCTATAACTTCAAAGACACCAAAGTGCGGTCAAAGCACACAACGCTCTGACCGCTTGAATTATAAGCAGTTGTTTTCGCCAAAATGTTTGTGGGAGTTTCGCCAGCGCCTCAATACTACCCACCTTAAACACTAACGGCTTGCCTGTCAAGCAAGATCATCCTCACGTTAGGCAAGCAGATTCAAACTAAAGCGTCGGATGCAGGTGAAGCGAACAGTGGTTGCCTGCGTGCGCTTCCACTCTGCACCTCTTGCGACTCCTTTACTACTTAACTTCTACTGTCGCACCGGCATCAGCCAGCTTCTGGCGAACCGTCTCAGCTTCCTCCTTCGAGATACCCTCTTTGACCGGTTTCGGAGCTCCATCGACCAGGTCTTTAGCCTCTTTGAGACCGAGCGCGGTGACCTCACGAACAACTTTGATAACGTTGATCTTGTTGCTGCCGACAGCCTGCAGAATAACATTAAACTCTGTTTGCTCCTCAACTGGAGCTGCCGCTGCCGCACCCGGCGCAGCACCACCGGCTGCCACCGCAACTGTTGCTGCCGCGGCAGACACGCCGAAAGTCTCTTCTAAATCTTTGACTAACTGCGAAGCTTCCAAAAGGGTTATGTTCTTCAGATATTCGATTACTTCTTCGCGTGACGTTGCCATGATTGCTTCTATCCTCCCAGATAAATTTTAGATTACCGATTTGCGATTTGAAATCCGACTTCTAAAATCGGCAATCGCAAATCTAAAATTGCAAATTCGAACTGCATCAGGCGGCTTCTCCGCCCTTCTTCTCGCCGATCTGTTTAACAACAACTGCTAAATTCCGTGGCACAGCCGAAAGCACCGTGACAAGACGCTGCGCCTGACTGTTTATGATAAACATCATCTTTGAGATTAATTCTTCTTTTGACGGCAAGTTGGCAATTGCTTCAAAATCTTCTAGTGCAACCACTTTGCCTTCGACGATACCTACCTTGAATGTAAAGATGTCTGGATTCTCTTTCGCGAACTTGGAGATTGTCTTCGAAAGATTCACCGGATCGTTTTTGCTAAGGGCAAGGGCAGTCGTTCCCTTGAGATGCTCCGCCGCTTGTTCAAAGGGCGTTCCCACGGCGGCCCTGCGTGCTAACGTGTTTTTAACTACTGCATACTTAATACCAGCATCACGCAGTTGCTTGCGTATCTCTTGATCTTTGGCTACGGTCAAGCGTTGGAAGCTGATAAATGTCCCAGCACTGGCTTCTTTAAATTCAGCTGTGAGGGTATCAAGGTCTTTCTGCTTTTCTTCTCTGCTTTTCATCTTGCTAGCTCTCCACTACTACTTAACGTACGCGGTCTCATCCAACAAAACACCCGGACTCATTGTTGCGGCAAGGTTTACCTTTTTAACGTATTTGCCTTTAGCGGTTGCAGGTTTAGCTTTAACGACTGCATCAAGCAACACGCGCGCGTTGTCGCCTAACTTTTCCGCCTCAAACGAGACTTTGCCAAGCGGCACATGGATCACGCCCGTCTTATCAACACGATACTCGACCTTGCCGGCTTTAGTCTCTTGTACGGCAGTGCGCACGTCAAAGGTGACGGTTCCAGTTTTTGGATTTGGCATCAACCCGCGGGGCCCAAGGACTTTTCCGAGGCCGCCAACGAGCCGCATCATGTCGGGTGTTGCGATCACGGCGTCGAAATCGAGCCAGCCGCCGCGAATCTTTTCCACCATATCTTCACCACCAATAAAATCTGCGCCAGCCTCCTCAGCTTCCTTAAGCTTGTCACCCTGTGCAATCACGAGCACTCTTTTTGATCTACCCAGCCCGTGCGGCAATACTATCGTTCCACGTACAAGCTGATCGGCCTTGCGTGGGTCAACGCCAAGCCACATCGTTAGCTCAACAGTTTCATCAAACTTCGCGAAGGCAACTTCTTTTACTTTGCTTATTCCCTCTTCGAGATTATATTTTCGCCCGGGCTCTACCTTCTCCAAAGCCGCGCGATACTTCTTTCCATGTGTTGGCATTTTTCTTCCTCTAACTATTCAAACAAGTGGATCAACCGCTCTTCTAAATTCATCTTAAATCTCAAACACCTATTCTGAGCTCCACTGATTAATCCACCACGGTTAATCCCATATTACGCGCCGTGCCCTCGATAGTTCTCACTGCGCTCTCTAATGTTGTCGTGTTTAGATCCGGCAATTTGAGCTTCGCGATCTCCTCAATCTTGGCGCGCGAGATTGTGCCGACCTTCTCTCGATTCGGCTTGCCCGACCCCTTTTCGACACCAGCCGCTTTCTTGAGCAGGTCAGCCGCGGGTGGCGTCTTTGTCTCAAAGGTAAAAGAGCGATCAGCATAGACGGTAATTACGACCGGAATCTTCATATCCGGATCCATCTGCGCGGTCTTGGCGTTGAAGGCCTTACAAAACTCCATAATGTTAACGCCGTGCTGACCAAGCGCAGGACCGATCGGTGGAGCCGGATTGGCTTTTGCTGCCGGGACTTGCAGTTTAATATAACCTGTAACTTTTTTTGCCATTACTCTTCATCTTCCGAAAATGTCACTTTTTCAACGTCTAAAAAATCCAGCTCGACAGGTGTTGAGCGGCCAAAAATTGTAACCACGACTCGTAACGTAGATTTGTCTTGGTTAACATCCTCAACTTTGCCTGTAAAACTCGCAAATGGTCCGGATTTGATCCGAACCGTCTCCCCAGATGTATAAGTGAATTTAGGCTTCGGCTTCTCAGCGGCTTCGGTCACATTATGAACAATCTGGTTTACCTCTTGGGGCGTCAAAGGTGTAGGGGTATGTCCCCCGACAAAGCCTGTTACTTTTGGCGTGGCTTTGATTAGGTGAAAAACATTATCCGGAATGTGCCCACGCTCATCGCATTCGACCTCGACCAAGACATAGCCTGGGTAAAACATGCGCGATGATTCTACGCGCTTGTTGCCGCGCATTTCGACAACGGTCTCTGTCGGCACAAGCACTTCCGTGACTTCGCCCTGCAATTCCGTGTCACGAATGCGCGCTTTGAGACTGTCGCGCACTTTCTTTTCGTGCCCTGAATAAGTGTGAAGAATAAACCACTGTTTCATCAAAAGCTTTCTCAACAGTTAAGTAGCGCTTAGAGTAACCATTCCACAAAGCGCTCAAGCTGCGTAATAAAAAATGCGATCCCTTTGTCAATAACGAACAGGTAAAAAGCGAAGAAGATCACTGCAATCAAAGTGATAATCGTAGTGTTCTTGACCTCTGTAGCCGTGGGCCATGTAACACGTCTCATCTCGGTACGAACGTCATGTATAAACTGGCCGGCACGCTCGAAGAAGCTACCCTCTTTACCGTCCGATTTTGCTTTAGAGTGTGTGGCTGAAGACCTTGAGGTTTCTGTTTCAATGCCGTTATCCGGCTCCTTGCTGCTTGCAGTTTTGTTGCTGCTACTCACCTCTTGCCCATCATGATACACGGCGACGAGCGGCGGGGCGGGATTCGCCGAAGCATCTACTGAACTTCGATTCATGGGCGAAGACTCCGGTGACACCACCGGGTCATCTTTGCCCTCTGTAATTTTGTCGTCTTTCCTTGACACTGAATACTCTTCTTTCTGCCTAGAAGACGCTGGCAGGGGTACCAGGATTCGAACCCGGACTTTCGGTTTTGGAGACCGACGTGCTAACCGTTGACACTATACCCCCTGATTAAAAGATGAAGGCGGAAGGACAAAGTAAAAAGGCAGAGGACTACTTGTCTTTTTCCATCCCTCTTATTTCATCCTTTACTTGGTTTCCTTGTGTCCTGTGTGTAGACGGCAGCGGCGGCAGAACTTCTTAAACTCCAAGCGCTCCGGCGTCGTCTTTTTGTTCTTGGTTGTAACGTAGTTACGACTTTTACACTCTGTACACTGCAACACAATATTGTCACGCGCCATAATTCATCCCCTGACTATGATAAATGATTTGTTAGGTGTGTTTCTAAACATTACTCTACAATATCAGTGATGGTCCCCGCCCCCACCGTCCGCCCACCTTCCCGGATCGCAAACCGCAACCCCTTCTCCATCGCAATCGGCGTGATCAACTCCACCTCCATCGCCACGTTGTCCCCAGGCATCACCATCTCCACCCCTTCCCCTAACTGCGCGACACCCGTCACATCCGTTGTCCGAAAGTAGAACTGCGGTCGATACCCCGTGAAAAACGGGGTGTGTCTCCCACCCTCCTCCTTCGTCAATATGTACGCCTCCGCCCGAAACTTCGTGTGCGGCGTGATCGATCCAGGCTTCGCGATCACCTGCCCGCGCTCGATGTCCTTGCGCTCCACCCCGCGCAATAACAACCCCACGTTGTCCCCTGCCACTCCTTCGTCCAATAACTTCTTGAACATCTCCACCCCGGTCACCACCGTGTTCCGCGTCGCTCGTATCCCGATGATCTCCACCGTCTCGTTGACCTTCACGCGCCCGCGCTCCACTCTCCCCGTCGCCACCGTCCCCCGCCCCTGGATCGTAAATATATCCTCCACAGGCATCAGAAACGGCTTCTCTACATCCCGCGCAGGCGTCGGAATAAAGCCGTCCACCGCCGCCATCAACTCCTCGACCGTCTTCTCCCACTGCGCTTCCCCGTTCAATGCTCCCAACGCTGATCCGCGCACCACCGGAATGTCGTCGCCTGCAAAGTCGTAGGCCGATAACAACTCTCTGACCTCCAACTCCACCAACTCCAATAACTCCTCATCATCCACCGCATCCACCTTGTTCATGAACACCACCATCGCCGGCACGCCCACTTGCCGCGCCAGCAAGATGTGCTCCCGCGTCTGCGGCATCGGCCCATCTGTCGCCGCCACCACCAAGATCGCTCCGTCCATCTGCGCTGCACCCGTGATCATGTTCTTCACATAGTCGGCATGCCCCGGACAATCTACATGCGCATAGTGCCGGTTGGCCGTCTCGTACTCCACATGCGCCGTCGCAATCGTGATCCCCCGCGCGCGCTCCTCCGGCGCATTGTCGATGGAGTCAAACGCACGCACGATGATCTTCGGGTTGTGCTTGGCTAAGACCTTCGTGATCGCTGCCGTTAACGTCGTCTTGCCGTGATCCACATGCCCAATCGTCCCTATGTTGACGTGCGGCTTTGATCGGTCAAATCGCTCTTTGCTCATCTTCTACCTCTTGCTCCTTGAACAGTTATTGATTGGGGTTCGACGCGCTTGATCTTCCTAGCGAGAAAAGCGCTTCGTGCTTCTCAACATTTTAATCACTGATAAAACTACTATTTGGCGACGCCCTGCACCTTCGCAATTACTTCTTCTGCGATGTTCTTGGGGGCTTGCTCGTAGCGCTCGAAGTGCATTGTTGACGTTGCGCGCCCTTGTGTCGCTGAACGGAGGTCAGTTGTATAACCAAACATCTCCGACAGGGGCACCAGGGAAGTTATCACTTGCACATTGCCCGAACGCGGCTCCATCTTCTCGATGCGCCCGCGCCGCGACATGAGGTCGCCGTTGACCGTACCCATATACTCCTCAGGCGTCACAATCTCAACACGCATAATCGGCTCTAAGAGCACCGGCTTAGCCTTCTTCAATGCATCCTGAAACGCGAGCGACCCGGCAATATGGAACGAGCGCTCATCGGAATCGACTTCATGATACGAACCAAAGACCAAACGAATTTTGATGTCTACCATCTCGTAGCCAGCAAGATAGCCACGTTCCATCGCCTCGCGAATGCCTTCCTCGGTCGGCCTGATAAACTCCCGCGGAATAGCGCCGCCCGTAATCCCGTTCTCAAAAACGAAGCCTTCGCCCGGAGCTGGCTCGATCTCCAACTCGACATGGCCGAACTGACCACGGCCGCCCGTCTGCCGCTTATAAACCTCTTTACCCGGGGCGGGCTGCGTGATGGTCTCACGATATGCAACCTGCGGTTTACCGACGTTAGCTTCAACGCCGAACTCACGCTTCATACGATCAACGATAATTTCCAGGTGAAGTTCGCCCATTCCGGCGATGATGGTTTGACCTGTCTCTTGATCTGTTGAAACGTTGAACGAAGGGTCTTCCTGCGCGAGGCGACTGAGAGCCATGCCGAGCTTATCTTGATCTTGTCTGGTCTTCGGCTCTACGGCAACGCGGATCACGGGCGTTGGGAACTCCATCGCTTCAAGCACAATCGGCTTGTTCTCATCGCAGACCGTGTCGCCAGTCGTCACTTGCCTCATGCCGCCGATAGCGATGATCTCACCCGCGCTCGCCTCCTCAATATCCTCGCGTTTGTTGGCGTGCATACGCATCAGGCGTCCGACACGTTCCTTGGTATCTTTCGTCGAGTTGTAGGCGTAAGAACCAGCTTTGATCGTGCCGCTATAGATGCGGACGAACGAAAGCTGCCCGAGGTGCTTATCACCCATGATCTTGAAGACAAGCCCGCTGAACGGGGCATTATCTTCGGGTGGACGCATCTCTGTTTCGCTCGTGTGCGGGTTGAATCCCTCAACCGCCGGAATGTCAAGCGGCGAAGGCAGGTAGTCGACTACTGCATCAAGCAGAGTCTGTACGCCTTTGTTCTTGAACGCTGATCCGGTGATTACGGGCACAAGCTTCAACTCAATAGTGCCTCGGCGAAGTCCAGCGCGAATCTCTTGCTCCGAAATCTCTTCGCCCTCGAGATATTTGGTCATCAAATCATCATCGACGCTCGCTACAGCTTCAACCATCTTTTCGCGCGCTGCCGTTGCAGATTCTTTTAGTTCCGCCGGAATTTCTAAAGTTTCATACTCAGCGCCCTTAGTTTCATCTCTCCACAGAAGAGCTTTCATTCTAATTAAGTCTACAACGCCGCGAAACTGGTCTTCAGCGCCAATCGGAATTTGAAGCGCGATTGGGTTCGCACCGAGACGCGTAATAATTGACTCGAAAGAACGATCGAAAGAGGCTCCGGCGCGATCAAGCTTATTTATGAAGCAGATGCGCGGAACACCATATTTGTCCGCCTGTCGCCATACCGTTTCTGATTGCGGCTCTACACCGGCAACACCATCGAATACACAGACTGCTCCATCGAGCACACGCAGAGACCGTTCTACTTCCATCGTAAAGTCAACGTGACCCGGCGTATCAATAATGTTGATACGGTGCTCAATTTCGTTACGCTCCCAAAAGCAAGTAGTCGCCGCGCTGGTGATGGTAATGCCGCGCTCTTGCTCCTGCACCATCCAATCCATGGTTGCCGTGCCTTCATGGACTTCACCGATCTTGTGCGAAACGCCCGTATAGTAAAGGATACGTTCGGTGGTCGTAGTCTTACCGGCGTCAATGTGCGCCATGATGCCGATGTTGCGGGTCTTACTTAAATCGTGTTTAGCCATTACTTAAAACCTTTGGCAGTCAGGAGCCAGAATTCAGAAGGATAAAACATCGTCCTTATTCCGACTCTTGGCTTCTGTCTTCTGACTCCTGCGCTAAAACTTATAATGCGCAAAAGCTTTATTGGCCTCCGCCATACGATGCGTGTCTTCTTTCTTTTTTACTGCGTTGCCGCGATTGTTTGCGGCATCAAGCAGTTCGCCAGTCAGGCGGTCGATCATCGATTTTTCGCCGCGGCTGCGCGCTGATTGCACAATCCATCGAATCGCCAAAGAACCGCGCCGCTCCTGGGCAACCTCAAGAGGCACTTGATAAGTTGACCCGCCGACGCGGCGCGACTTCACCTCTACTGTTGGCCGCACGTTATCAACTGCGCGCTTGAATATCTTTAATGGATCTTCACTCAGTTTATCGCCCATCTGATTAAGCGCGATATAAAAGATTCTCTCCGCGGAGGACTTCTTGCCGCCCAACATAATGCCGTTGATAAATTTCGTTACTAACGGGCTGTTATAGACTGGATCGGGTATGACCCCGCGCCTCTCAGCAACTCTTCGCCTTGGCATATCTGCTGTCCTTCAGTTTATATAGTTCTTGCTACTTCTTACCTTTAGCTGCGCCGCCCTTTGCTGCCGGGGCTCCGGCCTTCGGACGCTTCGCGCCATACTTGGAGCGTCCTTGCTTTCTATCGGCGACGCCAACCGAGTCGAGCGTGCCACGGATCACGTGGTAGCGCACACCTGGCAGATCTTTTACACGACCGCCTCTAATGAGTACGATCGAGTGCTCTTGGAGATTGTGGCCGACGCCAGGAATATAGGTTGTAACCTCTATACCGTTCGTCAACCTAACACGAGCAACTTTACGCAATGCAGAGTTTGGCTTCTTTGGCGTTTGGGTATAAACGCGCGTGCATACGCCGCGTCTCTGCGGTGAACTCTGAAGCGCCGGGCTTGCCGTTTTGTACTGAACCTGCTCACGACCCTTACGGACAAGTTGATTAATTGTTGGCACTACTCAATATCCTATTCGTTCAAGTCAGAAGGATATGAGAAGCGCAGATAGTGCGCTTGCTCAATCCTGATTACTCGCAGCAGAACGCTTGGCAAAGCGCCTGCATATGGAAAAATTATGCTAGTGAGGGATGTTCTGAATTCGCTTCTTTGGACGGGTGCGGATGTTGGCTCCCTCTGAGCCGAAACTTTTCTGTGGCGTCATATTGAATGACAAGCTTGGCTAGTAAGTAAACTGCAAGCTAACTACGAGCTACACGGCGGGCGCGGCCGATACTTCATGACCGCAGCGCGTGAGCCTTTACGCCACAATAGCTGTCAAGCAACTGCATTCCACCTTTATGATGTATTGCAGTTGAGCAACGCCTCCGCACCGACAGAACCTACAAGGACGTTGCTTATTAATGGTCGGACACTTGAGTCCAAACGGGGCACTATACGGATGGGAATTGAATCTGTCAAGCGCAGCAAAGCGACTTTAACACCGTCTTCCTTGTCGCAACCTTTGTCGAAGATAGCTACAAAGATGTATACCTCCAAGATGGAATCTTTTTACTAAAGTTTCCATCTGATTGCTAAGTGAATTAGCAAAAGTTTTTGCACAAATAGCTCTTTGATATTTAAGCTGGTCTCATGAGGAAATCTATGAGCCCAGAAGAACCCGGGTTTAACGCTTGGGACTGCCGCCGATTGTCTCAGGCCGCTGCGCAAGCTGTCGAAGCACGTGTCTTTCGCCGCCTTCAAGCTGTCCTTCTCGTGGCCGAAGGTCGTAGCTTTGATGAAGCCGCGCAGATTACGGGACTGAGCCGACGAACCGTCTATTACTTGGTTGACCGCTATCTGCATGGGCATCAAGTTAGTGTCTTGCATGATGAGTCACGCTCCGGCCGTCCGCCTGTCGCGCGCTCGATTACAAAGGCGCGCATCCTACGGCAGCTACAACGTTCTCCATTAAGGTTAGGCTACCTGACCAATGTCTGGACCGTCGAGCTTTTAGCTCACCATCTGAGTCAGCGCTACGGGTGCCCGATTACGCCTCATACACTGCGCCGACGGATGAAGCAGATTGGCTTAGAATGTAAGCGCCCGCGTTATGTGTACTCTGAGAAAGATCCGCACCGGGCGCAAAAAAAGGGGCAATTGTTCGGAAATTGAAGCACATGCCGGAGTCGGCGGTATTGCTCTTTGAAGATGAAACTATCTTGCGTCTGTTTCCGGTCCTGCGCAGAGCCTGGTCACTACGCGGGCACCAAGCGGTTGTGCCGATTACGGGCAAGAATGCCAAGCGGGTCTTATTTGGAGCCATCGATATTTGTACTGGACATCGCATCGTGCTGCGACGTGCAAACATGCAGCATGAGCACTTCCGTGAGTATCTACGATTGTTGCGGCGATGTTACCGAGGGCGACCAATCTGGCTGTTATTAGATGAAGCACCAAGTCATACGGCACCGAAGAGCGAAGCGCTGGCAAAGGAGATGGAGATCGAGTTGGTGTACTTACCAAAGCAATGTTCAGAACTCAATGCAATGGACCAGTTATGGAGAGAATTAAAAGCCGACATCTCTGCTAACTACCAGTTCAAGACAATTGATGAGCATGCGGCGTTTGCTGAACACTGGGTCTTATCTTTGAGTAAGATTCAAGCGTTACGTAAAGCCAGTGTGTTGTCAAAGAACTTTTGGTTGCAATCTTTTGTGCAATAATTTTTGCTCACTCACTTAAGCGGTAGGGTTTGTTGTGACAAACGCGCTTGGGGTAGCGCACAGTACTCAGTAAATGAGGATTTCATTTACAGCCACCGAGCTGGTCTGGTGACCCGTCACGGCGTGCTGTCGAGAGAGTCTGCAAAACCAATGCCGTTGGCTGCGGCTGGTTTATTATCAACGGCGAGCGATAAC
>JACCTF010000770.1 GCA_013812565.1 Pyrinomonadaceae bacterium
GGATACGGCGGCGGTGGCGGCGGCAATCGTCGCGGTGGTTATGGTGGAAGCAGTAGTGAGGGCGGCAACGATCGTCCGTCACGTTGGTAATGTCTGCAACAGCGGCAGTATCGTTTATACACTAACGCCCTCGGCGACATGTTTTGTTGCCGAGGGCTTCGATTCTGGCAACTGAAGAATGCATGTTCGCAAGCTGATCAGAATTGCTTTCCTGCCCATCAAGCACCTAGTTAAAGAGCGAAGACGGTGTGACAAACTGGTGCTCCTGTTTACAAGCGCGCTTAAAGTTAATTAACTGCGGCTCATAAACGATATTGCCGACATTGGCATCGAAGCAATAACGTTTGTTGAGTCCCTAACATCTTGGCAGTGACTTTTAACAACATTTATTTAGGAGGTAACCGCGAATTGATCTACTGCGAATCGCGTTACAGCCATGATTAAACAGCGATACCAAAGGAGAATAGTTGTTTGGCTAAAGAAGATTTGATTCCGGCTGAAGGTGTGATTATCGATAAGTTGCCCAATGCTTTCTTCAAAGTACGACTTGATGGAAGCGAACACGTCGTGCTGGCGCAAATTTCCGGCAAGATGCGCAAAAACTTTATAAAAATTCTTCCCGGCGACCGCGTAACCGTCGAACTCTCGCCGTATGATCTTACAAGAGGGCGGATCACTTACCGGTACAAGTGATGTAAGCATGATTGCCCGTCGTGACGATCAGCCGGAGGGCAACGATTCGCTACTCATACACCTGCCCGGATGTTGTAGTAGTAGTGTCACTGGTTCAGCTTGTTCGAGAACTTTCTTTTGCCCTTCGACCGCACGCTCTTTTCGACGCACTCCGAGCGCATATTAAATCGTCAACTGTCTTGTCCACCCAGTAGTTGATCGAAAGCATTATCCGGTAGTTCCTCAAGCGTGTGTACAACCAGATCGGCGTGCAAATCAGCATGTGTCGTCAACACGCCGATTGTACGCATCCCAGCACGCCGACCACCTTCAATACCGGCCGGAGCATCCTCGACCACAATCGAGCGTGTCGGCACCACTTCAGCTTTAGCAGCGGCGGTAAGAAAGACCTGCAGATCAGGCTTGCCGCGCTCGACGTCTTCGGCTGAGACTATGCCATCGAAATTCTCGGCGATGCCGAGTTGCGCCAGAACCGCCTGGACATTGAGCCGGGGAGCGGAGGTGGCAAGAGCTTGACGCCAGCCCTCAGCTTTGAGTCGGGCCAGCCAGTGGGCCGCTCCCGGCAGCAGTTCGATTCCGTGTTCATTAACCAGCTCCCGGTAGCGTCCCTCTTTCGCTTCCGCAATACGTCCCGCCTCGCTCAACGATAATCCTTCGCCTAAATAGCTGCGCAGGACTACATCGTTGCGCTTGCCGAAACCGGCAAGAAATTGGTCGTAAGTTAAACTGTATCCCTCGGCGGCGAGCGCGTCACGCCACGTCAGCCAGTGGTACTCGGTCGAGTCGATCAGCGTTCCGTCCAAGTCCCAGATCACGGCGCGCGATTGATTTTTAGTCGAATTGATATTGTCCATTTTGCGAAACAGTGAAGCCTTATCGCTTCAATCCCTTTAGGTAGCTGTAACTTTGGCGCAGGCTGCTCAAAGGATCACCCGGAGTTTGGTCTTGCTCAACGAAGTAATGTTTAGCTCCAGCTTGTGAAGCCGCACGTAAGATGGCGGGGAAGTCGAGTTCGCCGTTTCCTACTTCGGCGAAAGCCGTGCGCGGAACCTTCGATTCTTGCGTTTGTCGCTCGGTGCCTTTGGCCTTGTCCTTCAAGTGTAGTAACGGAACGCGTCCACTATATTTTTTGATCAGTTGCACCGGATCGCTTCCGGCGACCGCTACCCAGAACACATCAAGTTCGAGATCGACAAATCGTTTGTCGAACCGCTCCATTAGAATGTCCAGCGGCGTCGTTCCCTCCATCGCCTCAAACTCAAAGGCATGATTGTGGTAGCAAAGCTTGATTCCGGCCTGGCGACACTGCTCGCCCGCGCGGTTCATCTGGTCGGCAAACTGGCGGTAAAAATCGGGGCCGCCGCGTTCTTGCGGAAAGAGATAGGCAACGACCATGTACTCGATGCCGTGTTTCTGTGCGTCGGCGATTGCTTGGCTCAAGGTGTAATCGGCTGCGGCAGGCGAAGAATTGGACTGTCCGGCGGCGGT
>JACCTF010000783.1 GCA_013812565.1 Pyrinomonadaceae bacterium
AGTTCGGAATCCTTCCACCCCACGGTTGAGCAGACGGGTGGAATCGCTGTGGAAGAAGCTTTGACGTTAGATGAATTTGCCGCCCCGACGCCTGTGGCAGAACATGAGCCTTCATCAATAATTCAGCATGAAGGGGTACTGGTTATCGCTGATAAAGCCACTTCTTACACATTACAACCCGATGTGAATGAGGTAGATGTTAACGAAGCAAATGTCAATCAAGTAGATCATGACACAACCACTGAGATGATCCAGCAGACTTTGCCGCGTTCCGCTTCCGCGCAACCGCTGGCAGAAGAAGCGGCGTTCGCACAGGCTTTTTCCGGTGCGCATTACCCTGCTGCGCCAAGCGTTGGGGCGCATGCTTCACGTTCGTTTACGCTGGGGCCGCTTTACGCAAGTGCCCTTGTTCTTATATTTGCGTTGGTCGGCGCCGGTCTGTGGATGGGTTTAAAGCGGGGTACGCTTTCAGGCGACTCGGGGTTGGTGAATCCGACAACAACGGAAACGACTGCGATAGATGCCGGGCAAGAACCGAATCAACCTGCCACACCGAGCGAGCAATCAGTTAACGGTGATTCCGGGACCACGCCTGCATCTGAACAAGCCGCCGGTTCCTCGACCCTATCCACCACCTCCGCAGAACTCCCAGCTTCCGGGAACGCTGGCGAGGCGACTATGGAAGTCGCACCTGCTGCGACCGGTGACGCTGCTTCCGCTAACAGACCCAGCACCTCGGCCGCTGATCGCACCGCACTACGCGGCGAACTTAATAAGTGGATTGCCGCAACCAATGCGCGGAACATCGATAAGCAGATGGTTTTTTATCAACCGACGGTAGAAGCTTTTTACAACTCGCGCAACTTTTCGCGCGACTCCGTGCGCGCTCACAAAGCGCGTGTCTTTGCTCAAGCGAGTTCTATTGACATGCGCGCCGGTGCTCCCCAAATCACTCTTAGCGACGATGGACGCGCGGCGACCATGCGCTTTCGCAAACGATATGTTATCAAAGGCCGAAACAGCAGTAGTGGCGAACTCGTGCAGGAACTGCGTTGGGTGAAGACCGATGCCGGATGGAAAATTGCCGGCGAGCGCAACGTCAGCGAGCGCCTTCTAAATGAACCTAACGCGAACGAACGTAGCAGCTCCAAAGCGCGCGACAAGAATTCAAAGTCAACCGGTTCTCGTCGCAGAAACCGTGAACCGAGTTCCCGCAGAAATCGTTCCTAGATCGATCCACATAAGGTTACGAAGCACACAGAGTGGAACAGTGACTCACTGAGCCGAGTCTGCATGCTCCACTTTTATCCTGTGTGCTCTTGACGTGTCCTTTGTGAATTAGTTCGGCTGAGAAATTTCTTTTATCAATATGAACACTCCCACGCCGATGCTGCAACAGTACCACGAACTAAAGCGGCAGCATCCCGGCACTCTTCTACTCTTTCGTTTGGGTGATTTTTACGAGCTCTTCTATGATGACGCGGTGACCGGCGCGCGTGAATTACAGATCACACTTACGGCGCGTCATAAAGAGCGTGGTGCGCCGATCCCGATGTGCGGCGTGCCTCATCATGCAGCTGCGAATTACATCGCCCGATTAATCAGCAAAGGTTACCGCGTCGCTATCTGCGAGCAGACGGAAGATCCTTCGAAGACAAAGAAATTGTTACGCCGCGAAGTGGTCCGTGTGATCACGCCGGGCACCGCCATCGATCCACAATTGATCGAAGCCAATGAGGCGGTCTATCTCGCTGCCGTCTGCGGCACAGGCGAGCGTATGGGTGCCGCGTTTCTTGATCTCTCCACCGGAGAGTTTCGCACCACTGAAGCGGCCGGGCCAAACGCGTGGAACCGCATTCGCGCTGATGTTGAATCTTACGGGCCGCGCGAACTGCTCTTTCCCGCTTCGCTCACCCAACTCATCAAAGATCTGTTTGCTTCGACGAAAGCGCACACGACACGACTTCCGTTGCAGCAAGAGCACTCGACAGATGATGGTCTCTTGCAAGAAGCGGCACCGCGCCCCCCGCCATCTGCCACGAGCAGCACGAAATCAGCCGGAGGATGGACGACTGGATTAATCGCGCTGACGCCGCTTGATGATTGGGTGTGGCAACCCACCGAATGCGCTTCCCTGCTGTGTGCGCAATTCGGTACGCGTTCGCTCGAAGGTTATAACCTTGACGGTAGAACCGAAGCGGTGCGCGCTGCCGGAGCCTGCCTTTACTACGCACGCGACACGCAGCGAACCGCCGTCGCACACATCACCGACATTACCTACTTCGAGGCCCAGGACAGTCTTGTACTGGACCACACGACGGTGCGCAATCTCGAATTAACCGAAGCGCAAACAAGCGCGAATCGTGCTCATTCCCTCTTCGGGGTGATCAACACAACGGTGACCGGCATGGGCACACGCCTGCTGCGAACGTGGCTGCTTCGACCATCCA
>JACCTF010000798.1 GCA_013812565.1 Pyrinomonadaceae bacterium
TTCAACGAAGCCGGAACCATCGGCTCGACGACGGTCAGTGTGCCGTCGCCGTTGCAGCTCTGGCCTGCGGGCGGAGTGGCCGGGCACGGTATTTTGTACGCGCCCACATCGCTCGGCGTAAATGAACTGGATGTGGCCTGCGGATAAGAGAGTATGTTGCCGTTCTCATACAGAGGCTGATACCAATCAAAGTCTAGCCCGCCCGCGTTGAAAGGAATAATTGGGCCGGGCAACACAAAGTCGTAGAAGGCGTTCGTCGGGTTGTCCTGTTGGTCAGTGACCGAGGCGCCGTAGACGCGGTAGCGCCAGATGTCGAAGGTCTGGAGGCGTCCGAGCAGTTTGTCGTCGTGGTCGGTGGATTCAGTCTGCGAGACGGTGCGCTCGCTGTAATTCGAGTTGTAACTATCTTTATTCTGGTTATAGTCGTAGCCGATTTTCGCCGTGAGATCAAACGATGCTTTGGCGCTGGCGACGTCGGGGATGCCGGCTTTCACACTCTCTCCGGCTGATCCTTCAACCGAAGCGCCGATGCTCCAGTTGGAACTGTCCGTGCTCTTGCCGGAAAATGTCGTTCCGGTGCTGGTGCGGAGCGAAACGTTCGTTTCATCAAAGCGCGTCACCGTAACAATCTGGCCGTAGGTCGGGCTACCGGGCCGGTTGTCATAGAAGGCGTGCTTCGGCGGCTCTTGTAGGATGAAGTCGGTGTTGATCATCCCTTCGACCATCATGTGGACCGGCGCGCCGAGGTAGAGGGAATCGCCGGTGGCGTCATAGGCGACGAGCGGCATATTTTGAAAGAATTGACCCGAATGGGCGTAACCGTTGTACTGTGGGCCGGCGTAGATGCCGCTCGCATTGGCATCGAACATCTTCACAAAAAAGCCTGCCTCGGAAGACCAACTGCTGACGGCCAGCGACCACTCCGGATTCTGAATGTTGCTGTTACCCTTGAACGCTCCGGCCGCCACGCTGAATTGCTGATTAGCATTTCCCGCGTATGGAAGCGGCGCAACGCTACCCATCATGGAGATGGTCAGCAGATCATCGGAGACGCTAAAGGCCGCCGCACTGAGTCCGTGATATTCCGGTGGATTCCACACGGCAACAAACTGGCGGCGGTTGAGATCGAAGCTGTTGGCCGGATCAAACTTGAATAGTCCCGGAACAATCGCGATGCGAGTTCGAGAAAAGTAATCATCGAATTTGGCAGACGGATAGCTCGCATCACCTAAGACGCTGCTCGGCGAAAGACTGGTTCGTCCGAGAAAGTTCATCGAAAAATCCGGATTGGCGGCGGCCACAACGAAGCGCATCCCGGTTGAGATTGTCATGTTGTCGAGGTCGTTCGGGTCTACATAGTCTATTCGCCATTCGAGTGTGCTGATGACGAGTTCATCTTTGCCGTCTCCGTTATAGTCGCCTGCGGCCACATCAATCGTCCCCGCGAAAGACAAGTCCGTCTGGGTCGGCTCATAGAGCGTCTCGTTGGCTTGGGTAACAAAACGGTTGCCTTGCGCATCCCTTCCGTAGCGAAAAATGGTGACGTCGAAGGCAAGCCCATTGATTAAGAAGACGACCGCGATTTCATTCACACCGTCGCCGTCGAAATCCCCAACCGCCGTCTTCATCACGCTCTCGACCAGGATTGCTACATCCGGTTGCGGCGGATCGTTGTCATTGATTTTGTTTCCATCGATGGTTTCAAGAGCCGTCGTGGTTGTGATTGTCGGTGCTTGCGGATTGGTCGATGAGGTGTAGTCAAGCACCGCCACGTTTACCTGCCACAGATTATTCAAGCCCGGACTGGCAAAGGCGACTACCACTTCATCATGGTTATTGCCCACGGCATCGGGAATTTTATCCAAGTCGCCGACTGCCACGTCGAGCGGATCAACATAATTAAAGGCAAAGGGGCGATCAACCAGGCGCGGCAGGCCGGCAAGTTCAAAACTGACGTCCTGAGCCTCATTAATTGAATGGAACCCGACGCGCACGGGCGAGTTCGTATTTCCATCACGCGTTGCATAGACCACCTGGTCGCGATCCGGCTGAAGAATGCGTCCGGCGGCGGCGGCCATGTGCATCTGAAGGTCGCCAGTAAAGTTCAGGTTAGCGTCCTGGCCGAACTGTGTCGGATTGAGGTTTGTGTCGAAAGAGAAATCAAAAAGGTTGAATGATGTGCCCACGAAAAAGCCGTCGCTGTTCTCTTTCGATTCTGCCGAGATGAAGGCCGCCAACTTATGATCGGGAAGCATCATGTAGCGACCCGCCGGTTTGCCGAGTGGATCAGTGAGGCCGGGTTGCGGCCCGGTCTGCGCAAAGACGGTCACGCCGGTCGAACACAGAATCAGAATGTAGCTGAGCATCAATGAGCAGACGAGCCGCAAATTCTTTCTCCATTGGAATCTGCTTGCACGCACGGGCTCGATGATGTGCCGGGTTGATCTTTTTACGTTGTTTGTGGGGCGGTTCATATTTATCTCCGCGGTTGGGGTGAACATCTCTCTTTCTTTCAATCGGGTGAACTTAAACATGCGGTCTCCTTACTTTCGTTGAGGGAGTTGAGAGATCGGGCGGCGGTGAGGCAGCCCGTGCCGTTGCTTCACACAAGGCGAGATTGGAGAACCTCGCGCACGTCGAACAGGTTCTCTTTCGTTATGTACCCGCACGCGCCAGCGCCGCACGCCGCCTCGCGCAACTTTGCGTCATCGTAATCGGTGACGATGATTATCTGCGCTTCAGGGAAAGCCGCTTTGATCTGTAGGATTGCCGCGATCCCGTCCACCTCCGGCATCTTGATGTCCATCAGCACCCAATCGGGTCGCCGCTCGACATAGGCCGCCAGCGCTTGCGAGCCGTCGCTGCACTCGCTGATCTCTCCGGCCAAATCGCAAACAATGCTTGCGATTAAGCGGCGCATCTGTTGGTTATCTTCGACGATTAGAAGTTTCATCCGTCCGGCTTTATCTGTCAGACTTTCGGCAGGCTGGATTATCGGGTTGGATGAAAGAAAGGTAAATACGGAGTTCTACCTATTTTGGGAGGGTAGGTCTACCCAATTTTTATAGGTAGATCTACCTATACGAAAGGCGCACCGACCGAATTATCTTTCTGACACTCGGATTCTCATGTCAGTGGTAAGCTACACCGCCATGACGGACGAACAGAAATCTGAACAAACCTTTGAGCGGGAGTTAGACGGGAACCTCTGCATCTATATCTTCACGGCTTCGGCGGCACTGGTCGGGGTGTGCCTAACGGTCATCGGAATCTTCCGCGTCACCACCGAACTAAAGAGCGTGAGTACGATTGGCGATAACCTTCTGGCGATTGATGCGCTAGGCTTTCTCAGTTCCTGCATACTCTCATACATTGCCCTGCGGACAAGACGCCTCGGGCGCAAGCGTGCGGTAGAAAGAATCGCTGATGGAATCTTCTTAATATCTTTATCTCTCATGGCTGTGATCTGTGGGATGATCGCGTATGAGTTCATTTGAACTTGAAGTGGACGCGACAAGAAGTTTCACCACAGAGGCCGGAGAGGGCACGGAGTTAGCACTGAGAATACAAGACGCATTCGAGTGCAAACCGCTTTAAGGGAAGACAATTTCCCACAGGATGGAGAGCCGACGGGGAAGACAAAAGTTTCGTGTTGACGAATGTAGATTGAGCATCAGAGTTGAGCTTGATGCTTGACGGCAAACTGCAACAGGGCATGGCTGCCTCTGAGTTCGAGTTTCTGGCTGATGTTGGCTCGGTGATGCTCGACCGTGCGGGTGCTGATGAACAGTTCGGCGGCAATCTCTTTACTCGTCTTATATGCGGCGATCAATTTGAGAACGTGCCGCTCGGTGGAAGTGAGAAGATCGAACTTCGACTGTTGCGGCGAGGACTCAGCGAAGGGATTACTGCTGCTACGCTTAACGAGATAGGTCGAGAGCGCGGGGCTGATGTAGTTATGACCGGCGGAAACCGCTCTGATCGCATCGGCTATTTCCAAGAGCGCGCTGTCTTTGAGCACATAGCCTTTAACTCCTAAGTCGAGCGCGGCGTTCAGGAAGCGTTCGTCTTTGTGCATCGTCAGAAAGATAACTTCAACCGGCACTTTCTGCTCGCGCAACGCTTGCACCACCTCGAACCCATCTTTGTTCGGCATCGCAACGTCGAGAATTGCAATCTCCGCTTCCGTCTCTTGGATACGCTGAAGGGCAATCTCGCCGTCGTCAGCTTCGCCGACAATCTTCAAGCGCAGGTCAGTCTCGATCATCTGCCGCAAGCCGCGACGAAAGAGGGGATGATCGTTAGCGATCACAATTTTGATGTCAGCTTTCATCCTGTCCATCCTTTGGTGCGCTCTTTGGTTCACCCTTCTGTTCGCAAGGCAAACTGAACCGAACTCGGATGATGGTTCCCTGACCAGCTACGGAGTCAATCGTGTGTGTCCCGCAGAGCATGCGCACGCGCTCCGCGATGTCGAGCAGGCCGAAGCCGCCATTGTGTGAGGGCGTGGAGGCGGAAGCGTTAGGCACGCCTCCTTGTCCGTTATCCTGAATCGTGACGAGCAGGCTGCGCGCCTCTTTCCGAATCACGATTTTTGCTTCAGTGGCTCCTGAATGTTTGATGATATTGTTCACACATTCCTGCACGATGCGGTAAAGATTGATCTCGGCTTCTTGGGGCAGCAGATTATCAATGCGGTCTATCTCAGCCGTGAAGGCAACCTGCGAGACGCGCGTAACTCGTTCAGCCAAGGCTTCGAGCGTGCTCGTCAACCCGAGCCGATCCAGATGGTATGGCCGTAAGTTGTAGGCAATCTCCCGCACTTCATTAATCGCCTGTGATGCTGATTCCGTAATCTCATCGAATTGCTCTTTGACGGTTCCGTGATCGACAGCAGTGAACGCACGCGCACCGAGCAGCGCGCGGTTCTTAATGATAAGCAGGTTTTGCCCCAAACTGTCGTGCAGTTCGGCGGCGATCCGCTTGCGCTCGCTTTCTTGTGAATCAATCAACTGGCGTGAGAATGCCTCTTGGACTCTGTGCCGCTTCTTCAGTTGGGAGACGCGACGGTAGTAGATCAGCAGCACAACACTGCTTGCCAGGATTAGTTCAAGGAGAAGAAACCACCATGTTTGCCAGAAAGCCGGATGAACAATTATCTGAAGCTTCCGGCCTTCGGTGTTCCACACGCCATCGCTGTTGGCCGCGATCACATGGAAGGCGTAACGCCCGGGCGGAAGGTGCGCGTAATAAGCCGTGCGCCGAGTTCCGGCATCCACCCAATCCTCGTCCAAACCTTCTAGCTTGTACTTGAAACTGACCTGTCCAGGCTTGATGAAACTCAAACCCGTGTAGTGAATCTCCAGGTTATTCTTTCTCGGAGCCACCTGTACTTGACCGTTGAAATCAATCGCCTTACGATCAAGGATGAGAGATTCGATTGCCACTGGCGGCGGTTGTGGATTGAATGGAATCACCGCCGGATCGATAATCGCCACGCCGTTCTGCGTCGGGAACCACAGCTTTCCGTCGCGCATCTTGACTCCCGCAGGCTGACGCCCGCCGTTGCATTCGACATTGAGCAGACCATCCTCTTTGCCATAAGAGACCGCACTGATCTTGCGGATTTTACCGTCGGCAAACTCATTGAGTTGATTATGGTTGACGCGATAAATCCCCTGGTTGCAGCTCATCCAGAGATTGCTTCGGTCGTCTTCGAGAATCTGGAAGACACCGTTGCTGAACAATCCTTCGGCGGTGGTGTAGATCGTGAAGCGTCCATCTTTGAAGCGACTGAGGCCCCCGTCATAAGTTCCGATCCACAGCACGCCGTCGCTGTCCTCATAGAGTGATCGCACACGGTTGCTCGCTAAACCGTTCTCCTCGGTGAAGGAAGTGAACTGATTAGCCGTGTGGCGCGTCAGACCGCCGTAGGTTCCAACCCAGAGCGTGCCTTCGCGGTCTTCGAGAATGGTTTTCACATCATCGCCTGCCAGGCCATCCTTCGTCGTATAGCCGGTTGTCGCTTCGTCTGTATACTTGAACAATCCATGAGTGGTGCCGAACCAGAGATTACCTTGACGGTCTTTGTGGATCACCCAGACGACGAAAGAAGAGAAATCTTTTCGGTCGCCGAATACTTCGCGGGTGGCAGAGGTAAACCGTCCGTCCTTAAACCAACTGACTCCGCTGAACCCCCCGACCCACAAGCGCCCCTGCCGGTCTTCAGCGAGAGCCGTCACCAAGTGGTTAAGTAAACCATCTTTGCTTGTGTAAGTTGTAAAAATCCCATCTCTATACTTGTGGAGGCCAGCACCATTGCTGCCGATCCAAACGTTACCAATGCGATCTTCATAAATAGGATAGACGTTGCTGTCAAGCAAACCATCCTGTGTGGAATAAACAGTCAAGGACTCTCGGCTCAGGCGATTGAGTCCACCGTCAATGGTGCCAACCCAGAGCGTCCCCTCGCGATCCTCATAGATCGTTCTGCAGAATTTACTGGAGAGGTTGCTCGCCGTGGAAAAGTTTGTGAATCTACCATCCTTGAATTGTGTCACCCCTTCATCGGTAGCCAACCAGAGAACGCCGTGCCGATCTTCCCGGATCGCTTTCAACTCAGGCAATCCATCTTTCGCGGTGTAGATTGTTATTATCCCGTCCTTCAGCCGGCTGAGGGTCGCATCCGTCGCGGCAATCCAGAGACTACCGTCGCGACTTTCGTAGAGACCACCATAGAGTCCTTCGAGGGTTCCCTGCCGGATACCATAAATGTCGAGGCTCGACAAACCATCACGAACGGTATAAGTCGTCGTGTCTCCGTCTTTGACTTTATGCAATCCTTGTTGATCGACATACCAGAGCGCGCCGGAACGCCCGCGATACCCGAACAGATTCTCAGGTTCACCGGCTTGCGGCATGTAAGGAAGAAAGCGGCCTTGATTCCGGCGAACCAATCCGCCATCGGTCGAGATTAAAATACCGCCATCATCATCACGAATGGCTCTCACGGAGTTACCGGGCAGACCATCTTCGGTTGTATAGGAAGCGAATGTTCCCGCGCGATACATAGTCAGCCCGCCGTCTTCGGTGCCGATCCAGAGCGTGCCTTCGCGGTCTTCGAACAGCGTGGAGAAACGGTTGCTACTGATGCCTTTGGTCGCGCCTTTGTTAAAGATGGTGAAGCGC
>JACCTF010000803.1 GCA_013812565.1 Pyrinomonadaceae bacterium
GGATTGAACCTTTCGGCTTGTTGGCTAAAACGTATTCGATACTGTCGCGCGGGGTGAGGGTGCCCGTCGGGTTGTTGGGATTGCAGATGTAGATCAATCCAGCGTTCGCATCAGCCGTAGCCATCGCGCGAGCGTTGTGCGAGTGGTCTTTGGCGAGAGGAATTTTGCAGACCTTCGCTTTAATAAACTCGGCGGCGCGTGCGCCGGCCTCATAGCCGGGGTCAGCCATGACAAGGCTTTTGGTCGGCGAGGTGAAGGCGATCACGGCGCGGTGCAGCGGGTCGCTCGATCCGGCGAACGGCAAAATGTATTCCGGCTTGACGCCGTCAATCGCCGCCTGCGTTTTGGCGTAGACGGCCGTTTCTTCATACAAGTAACGACCGCCTTTTTGCACAACTTTGTAAATCGCCTCGGCTGCTTCCGGGCACGGCCCCAAAGGATTTTCGTTTGCGTTGA
The DNA here is from genome assembly GCA_013812565.1 of Pyrinomonadaceae bacterium. GTDB lineage: Bacteria > Acidobacteriota > Blastocatellia > Pyrinomonadales > Pyrinomonadaceae > JACCTF01. The sequence continues at coordinate 457 of JACCTF010000803.1, forward strand.
TCTTCACCGCGTCCTTTGGAATCGGCCCGATATTGGATAGTTGGGCCAGCGCAGCTTCGTTATAGAAAGGCAGCGTCGCACCGGCAGTCGCCAGAACCGCGATGCGACCGAAGGTTCTTCTTGAAATTGCTTGGGACAGTGGTTGATTCGTTCGAGGTTTACCTGTGATATCCATTTTCGTTTTTCCTTTGCATCGTTGGTGCATAATCGTTGAAGGTGCGGAAACTTGCAAGATCATTTCCACCCTGAGAGCGTGTCAGAAGAAGCGATGTTCGTCTTAAAGGTGAAACAACTCGCCCCCATCTCGGCAATGAGGCCGTCTCGTTCAAACATGGAATAGAGGCGCTGGTCGAGGCCCGTCAGGTACAGATTGCCCCCGCGACTTCGTTGCATTTGAAAAACCTTTCTAAATAGATCGGCGGCGGTTGAATCTGTCGGCCCCGTGGCTTCGAGATCGAGAATCAAAGTCTTGGCTGTGAGTTCAGTCTTGAGTTGGCTCAACACCTTTTCGCTTGAGGCGAAGAAGAGCGGGCCGATTAAACGATACGCTTGAAGTTCTTCAACCGTTGTTGATGGAACATCGTGCGGACGGTCGATGGTTTCGAGACTGGTGGAGTCCGCCGCGTGCTCAATGAAGAGAATCATCGCGAGTAGAAAGCCGATACCCACCCCGATGATCAAGTCGCTCAGCACCACGAGGGAGAAGGTCAGCAAAAACAAACAGACATCCGTCCGGCTCATGCGTTTGAGGGCTGCAAATCTCTTCCAGTCGATTAACTGAAATCCGACAACGACTGTCACGGCAGCAAGCGCGGAGACGGGAATGTGGCTGATTAAGCTGCGAAGCGGGACAAGAAAGAGAAGCAGAACAAGGCTGTGCGCGATGATCGAGACGCGGCTCACCGCGCCCGCGCGGGCGCTCGCTATAGAGCGCGCGAGCATCGCCACGCCGGGCGGCGCGCCGAAGAATGGATTCACCAGATTGGCCGCACCTTGCGCAATCAGTTCTTGATTGGAGCGGTGCGAGGCTTCCGATTTATCAATGCGGCCAACGACGATTCCGGTGAGCACTTGGTTGATCGTAAAGAGTCCGGCAAGCGTCAGAGCCGGATGAACGAGCGAGGAAAGTGTCGAGAGATCAACGCTGATTAATCTTGGCGCGGGAAATCCTTCGGTTAGCGACCCGACACGCGGTAACTCGAAACCAAGCAGCCAAGCAATCAGGGAACTCAGTAAAACCCCGATCAGCGAAGACGGGATATTCTCCTTCCACCGGCGCAGAACAACCATCGCGATGACCACGACGCTCGCGACGATGAATGATTGAAAGTTGATGCTGCCGATTCCGCCCAACACTCCGGCAACATCATCAACAATGCCGAGGTCAAAGCCTGATTTCACAGGTGTGACGCCGAAGGCCGACTTCAGTTGTGACGCGACGATGATCAGCCCCAGGCCGCTGGTGAAGGCGCTGATGATCGACTGCGGCAGATAGTTGGCAAAACGCCCCAGGCGCAGCACGCCGATGATCAACATAAAGAGGCCGGAGAGAAAACCCACCGCGAGCGCTCCCGGCACACCGTAGATTTTGACAATCTCGGCGAGGATAGGAACGGCGGTCGCCGACAGTCCGCTGATCATGATCGGTGAGCTTGAGAACAATCCGTAGACGGCTCCGCCGATCATCGAAGTATAGAGTCCGGCTTCAGGGCGAAGACCGATGGCGACGGCGAGCGCCATCCCGTAAGGCACGGCGATCAGCGCGGCAACCGTGCCCCCAAAAATGTCGCCGCGCCACCGGGCAAAGAGCGTCCGGGGATTTGCCCGGTCGGATTGAGCGAGCAGTCGAGCTAAGCGTCCGAGGTCGTTTAAGTTTGTGAACAACCCGAACCCCGACGCGCGCTGCCGTATGTGGTTTGAAGAAAGCATACGCCTCTCAGCCCTTCTGATTGCGGAATGCAGATTGCGGATTAGAAGACTAGGAAGGCAGATAAACGGGATCGCTGCTGGTTCTTCAATCCGCATTCCGCAATCCCAAATCCGCATTCGGCATCAACCGTTGTTATTACCAGAACAGCCGCAGACTAAGCTGAATCACTCTGGCGAAGTTCGCTTGCGACGTAATCTTTCCGAAGTTCTCACTGCCGAACGTTGTATTCGGCGCGCGGAAGGTCGGAGTGTTGAGCGCGTTGATCGCTTCAACACGAAACTGCACCCCGAAGTTTTCGCCGATCATCGTGTTCTTCAATAAACCGATGTCCCAGTTGCGGTGCGCCGGAGTACGCACGTCGATGGTGCGTGCGAGGTTGCCGAAGGTAAACGAAGCGGCCTGCGTGAAAGCGTCACGGTTCAGATAATTGTCGATGCGATCAGTGACCGAACCGGATGTCGCCGCCGAAACTCCGGCCACGGCATTGGGTCGCTGTGTGCCGCTGAAAGCGTTGGTGTTGTTTGTGTTTTGCGTGATGCTTAAGGGGAAGCCGCTTTGGTAAATGCCGATGGCGTTGATCTGCCAGCCGCCGACGAACTTGTCAATTACGGAACTGTTCGAGAGAAAGCTTCTGCCTCTGCCGAACGGCAATTCGAACATTCCGCTCATTAAGTAACGATGCGGTGTGTCAACGCTCGATAGACCGTACTCCGCCGCGAGGTTGTAACTGTTAACGAGATTGTTTGATGTGCTGGAGTAGAAGTTGCTTTGGCCGATGATGTTGTCGAGCATCCGGCTGAAAGTGTATGAGGTGAGGAACGTGAGGCCGCGCGACAGACGCTTCTGCGCTTTGATCGTTCCGGAGTTGTAGAAGGATTTGCCGCCGCTTGATCCGTGCATGTTGATGTCGCCGAACTGCGGGAAGGGACGAAGCAGTTGGCGACGCTCAATCGTCGCACCGCTGAGTACGCCGCGACGATATTCTGCCGGAAACGGATTCGTCACTCTCGTTTGCAGGAATGCGCTGCCGAGCGCTAGTTGCTCGGAGGTGATCTGATTGATTTTGACGACTCCATCGTTGATGCCGCCGATCTGGAGGTGTGTGCCGCGACTGCCGACGTAGCTTACGCTGAGCGCAATCGCTCCCGGCAATTCGTGCTGAAGGTCAACGGAATACTGCTGAACATAGGGCGCTCGACGATCTTGATCAACGAAGTCTACGGTCTGCCCGATCTGCGTCAGCAAGCCGAGCGAGTTCCCCGTTGGTTGAACCAGACCGTTCGGAAACGGATTGGATAATGTGCTGGCGGGAGTTTGATTGCCGTCAGTGGAGGCGACCATGCTGGTGGTGGAAGAGAATCCGAGCGCGCCGATGCCGGTGACAGAGAAGGCGAAGACCGGCGGCGCCCAGAACACGCCGTAGCCCGCGCGTATGGTCGTCTTGTCACTGAGCGAGTAGGCGAATCCGATGCGCGGGCCGAACTTGGTTTTCGAGGGTCGGACTTGTTGCGTCGGGTTGTCATCGACTCCGGCATAAAGCAGTCCGCCTCTGAGATTGAGACCCGACGCTTGCAACGGACTCGCGACGCTGCGGTCAAAGCCGACGGTTAATTGATTGTCCCTTTCCTGCAAACCTTGTTCGTATTCATAGCGCAGGCCGATGTTGAGCGTAAGTTTTTGCGAAAAGCGAAAGTCGTCATGCACGTAGCCCGCATAGTAGTTAACAAAGGTCGAGAGCGGACGGGCGATCTGCGCGCTGCCGCTGTTGGCATAGCCGAGCAGCAGACTCGCTAACTCGTTTCCCTGTGTTAGGGATTGTATATTCGGATCACGCTGTGTAAACGC
>JACCTF010000812.1 GCA_013812565.1 Pyrinomonadaceae bacterium
GAGTGAAAGCTGTTTTGCTTGTCACTCGTCACTTGTCACTCGTCACTGATTTGGAGTTCGTCGTAAGCAAACTCGACGCTGTGGGGCAGTAGCACGGAGTCGCGTGCGTGTTTGATGTCGTGCGCCAGGTGCGTTAGGTAAGTGCGGCGCGGATTGAGTTCTTTGACGAGTGCGAGAGCACGTTCGATGTTGAGGTGCGTCGGGTGCGCCCTTATGCGAAGGCAGTCGAGCACCAGCACGTCGAGATTGCGTAAGGACTCGATTGACATCGCCGGGATTTCGCTTAAATCTGTTGCGTAGGCGAAATCATTGAAGCGGTAGGCTAAGACCGGCAGACGCCCGTGGATCACTTCCAGCGGGGTCACTTCCAAATCCGGGCCTAAGCAGAACTGTGCTCCGGCCTCCACGGTGTGCGCCATAATTTGTGGTAGGCCGCCGCCGAAATGTGATGACTCAAAGACGTACTGGAAGATGCGGCGGATGTCGCGCCAGGAGCGCTCACTGGCATAGACGCCGAGCGCGCCGTGACGGAAGTTCAAAGGCCTGATGTCATCAAGGCCAAATATATGATCAGCGTGACAGTGGGTGATCAAGACAGCGTCGAGCTTGCAGAGGCGCTGCCGCAAAGCTTGCTGACGAAAATCCGTCGAGGTGTCAACGAGGATGTTTTGATCTTGATGTTGGATGAGCACCGAAACCCGCAGACGCTTGTCGCGCGGGTCATCAGATGTGCATGTTTCGCATTCGCATCCGAGGGACGGCACGCCTGTCGAAGTACCAGTGCCGAGGAAGGTAAGCTTCATCTGCCGCCGGTGATGTCGCCGCCCGTAAATCCGCGCGGCGAAGCGGCAGATGCCGGCCGCGCTCCGGCGAAGGAAACATACTGCATACGCAATTCCGCGACGACGCCTTCCAGAATCTGTTGTTCCTGCGCCGAAAGGCTGCCTTGTGTTTTCTGCCGCAGCACGGCCAGCAGATCAATGCAGTGTTTGGCGAGCGGCAAATCAACATCGCCCGCACTCATCTCCGGATGCTCGGTCATCCCGAGGGCGGCCGCAGCGGGTTGAGCGATGAACATCACAAGGTTGACGAAGGGCGTCGGATCACCTGCCCCACCAGGCATTTCGCTCTGAGGGTGCGGCGTCGCCTCCTGTTCCAGCGTCGCAGCGGAAGCACGTGCCGAGCCTTGCGCAGAGGTCTTGGTTGACGCAGTTGACCTCGGCCTCTCGGCGACTTCGCTTGCGGTTGTATCCGTCTCTAACAAAGCGCTTTGATATGGCATGTACGACGCTTCGATGACTTCGCCTGCACCGGTGGGCGTTTCAATCGCTGTCGGTTCCGGGCGCTCGGCATCATCGCGCGGCGTGCCGTCGTTATTGAAAAGGCGACGATCAGTAATCTTAAAAGTTGGTTTTTCTTCGCTCATAATTGCATTTGAATTCCTGATCGTTGTCGCGACGATAACGCTCAGGCGTGTACTTGTTCAATTTGGGAATCTTCAATCTTTTTGAGGGCGGATGGTAGCACCTTCAGATGTAGGCTCGCAAGAAGTGGCAAGTGAGAAGAAGCGCAGCCTGGTTTGCCTCGCCAAAGGCAATCCACGTAGAATCTGGAACTCTGTCGCGAATACTAAAAACTCCTGATTGAACTTAAATTACATGCCTGCTTCCTTTAAAGACCTGGTCGCCTTGATGGCCCGCCTGCGCTCACCCGAAGGGTGCCCGTGGGATCGCGAACAAACTTACCAGAGCCTTGCGCCGATGCTTCTCGAAGAAGCTTATGAAGCTTTTGAGGCAGTCGAAGAAGCGCGTGAAGGCCACCCCGAAGAACTCCGCGATGAACTCGGCGACCTTCTGTTTCAGATTGTCTTCTATGCGCAGGTCGCTGGCGAGCGCGGCGAATTTACAATCGATGATGTGGTGGAAGCGATCCACTCCAAAATGGTCCGCCGCCATCCGCATGTTTTTGGCGATACACAAGCGCGCGACTCTGCGGAAGTTCTGCGCAACTGGGAAGCGATCAAAGCAGAAGAGAAGCGCCAGAGCGGATCAAACGCGAAGCCGAGCAGAGAGGCTGACGCCGATGCGTCTCTGCTCGATGGCGTCTCAACAAAAGCGCCGGCGTTGATGGAAGCGCACCAACTTTCCACCAAAGCGGCGCGCGTCGGTTTTGATTGGCAGCGACTCGAAGACATCTTTGCAAAGCTTCACGAAGAGATCGAGGAACTTCACCAGGCAATCAGCGAGCAGGCTCGATCTGAAGCGGGAGACGAAACGCGTGTGCGCGAAGAGGTGGGGGATCTGCTGTTTGCCGTGGTCAACATCGCACGCCATCTCCAAGTTGAACCCGAAGCCGCGTTGAAGTTAACCAATCGCAAGTTTCGTCGGCGCTTCCGTTATGTCGAACAAGGAGTACGCGCTGAAGGCCACGCGCTCGACAAAGCGACGCTCGATGAAATGGAATCGTTGTGGCAGGAAGCCAAGAATAGCGAACAGCACTGACGCAACCGTTTTAATTCACCGCTTGCTTCGATGAAAAACAGAGAGGCTCGTCCGCGCGGACGCGCCTCTCTGTTTTTTACTCACAACTTGAGACGAAACCGTGCTGCTACCCGTTAAGTTGAATGGTACGCAGTATCTCCTGGAACGTTTTTTGGTAAGCGCCTTGTTCCGCTTGCGGCGCGAAGGCGATCATGTAGAAGAGCCCGCCGTTGCGCAACATGGTGGTGTAGACGGTGACGACTTCGGGTCGTCGGGTCGCTTCATTGGTGTTATTGAGGACTATTGCCAGCGCATTGCGCCCGGCAATCTCACCGCGCCGGTAGCTGCCCTGTGGGCGCAAATTCGGATTGCCCTGCGTTAAGGCGTTGATATACCCATCCGTCGCTTGTTGCAGATTGCTGCTTGCAGCCTGCGCGACCCCAACCATCACGCCGTGCGTGAAAACGGTTTGTCCCTGCACTTGGCCGTAAGCCCCCTCGGGCGCAAAGGTCACGGAGCCTTCGCTGCCGCCAAGTTCACGCCAGTTATCCGGCACATTGACGCGGAAGATGTCGCCGCCCGTGTAGGTTCGATAGCGTGTTGAAGGATACTCGACGCGACCCTGCGGAACCCGGTCGGGACCGCTGTTTTGTGGATTGCGCTGTCCGTTCTGCGCAATCTCTTGCATCGACGGCGCGCGCCCCATGCCGCGCAGACGCGATTGAATGCGGCTGAACTGCGCAGTCTCTTGAATCGGAGCACGGTCAACGCGCAGCAGCGCGGCTTCCTGATTAATCCGCTCGTAGCGGTTGCCGGGATTCGGGTGGGTGCTTAGCCATTCCGGGCCACCGCGTCCGCCGCCCGATTCGCGTTCAATCGTGCGGAACATGTTTGCTAAATCGCGCGGATCATAACCGGCGCGCGCCATAATCTGTGCGCCGAGAATGTCGGCCTGCGTCTCATACTCGCGGCTGTACTTAGTGATGTAGGCCATGGAACCGAGTTGGCCCGCCTGCGCGGCAACGTTGCCGAGCGTGCCGCCGAGAATCGCGCCGCCGATTGCGCCGATGATTGAGGGCAACTGGGCCTTTGGACTTCCGGCTTTAGTCGCCTGCGCGGTGCCGTGCCGTAGCGCGACGTGGCTGATCTCGTGAGCCATCACGCCCGCCATCTCGCCTTCGGAGCGGGCCGCTTCGATCATTCCTCGATTGACATACATCGGGCCGCCCGGCAGGGCAAAGGCGTTAATGTCACGCGCATTGACAACCTTGAAGGAATACCTAAATTCGGGATGCTGAAACTGGCTTGGAATGGCGCTGGCTAAACGCTGCCCGATTCGCTGGACGTAATCAGTTACGTCACCGTCGCGTAGGATCGGCATTTGCTGCTCTACCTGAGCGGCAGCTTGACGGCCAGCTTGAACGTCGTCCTGTGGCTTATAGCGGTTGCCGGGGGGTTTGATCGGGGTTTGCCCGAAGGTTGTAAGCGGCGTCACAAAGATGGCGACGGCCATCAACCATGCGACTAATCTCTGTGGGCTGTGGCGTTGATTGCTCAATCTCATTTATTTGTCTCCTCCGCACCACGATCTTCCTGGCGCGCTGACTTCCTTGGATTTAGGAGCGACACGCCCCACTTCGTTTCCAGCAAAAGGCTTTGTCGCTCTTCTCGCGGATCATACACTCGAAGAAATGTTTCTGTTAGCTTGCTTTATTTGTACATGGGGGAGAGGATTTTGTCTCTGTCGAACAGCCGCAAAATTTGCAGCATAATTACCTGGCTCGTTTTTGATGAATGCTAAAGCAACCAGGTTCGCTCGACTGCCGGGGCGGCGACGTTTAGCTTAACACAAAACAGAGGTTAGAAAGTAAGAGGGCAGAGTACGAAGTACGGGGTTCGAAGTTAAAGGAGCGTCGAAGGAACGTCGCGCGTGCGCGACTTAAAACTCTACGCTTCGAACTCCATACACTGAACTGTTACGTTAAAAACCTTGTTTACTTTCGCGGTTCGATCTGATCGTTAAGTCTTTTTGTGATGTCGGCGAGCGGTTCAAGATTGTGCGGCTCACCTTTCCAGACACGAACCATCGAGACAATCAGAAAGATCAAGGAGGCGACTGAAAACAGCGTCCACAGAAGGCTTAGCAGCGTTGCCGAGAAACCACCAAGCGTGTTGTCAACGAAGAAGTTGGCGATGCGGAAGAGAAATCCTCCGGCGAGAATAGCAAGCTGCAACGCCAAGCCTTGCGCGGCGTGAAAGCGCGTGCGCACCTCGTTTCTGGGGACAAGGAAAAGTTCGAGCGCGGCAATCACCCCGCCGATGTAAAAGGGCACGTAGGGCAGCACCATGGCGATGTTCTCCTGCAAACCTATGCCCGGCACTGTGCGCGTTGAAGGGGTAGAAATAACGGAAGGGTTAACGGGTCTTGTGGCGTTGCTGATTGATGCGGTCGGAGGTTGTTGAACCGGCGAATCAAAGACGGAAGGATAAGGCGACGAACCAACTGGTTCGTCATAACGGCGCGTCGAAGCTTCCGCCGTTTCGTTCTGCCGGGCTTGTTGGTTCGACGTGTGCGCCAATTCACGCGTCGCGCCGCGCACCTCTTCCGTATGCCTGACAAAGTCCGGGTCGAGTGGATCGGTGTCGTACTTACTTCTCTTATCTACCATAAGCACTCTTACGAAACGACGCTCTGCTGAGTTCAAAATTATCACTCATCAATAACACAATACTCCGCTTCTTCCCACCGCCCTTCGCTTTCAAAGAGGCGGAAGGCACGCAGCACGCTCTTATCCTCGCACCAGCCGATGATGAAGTAGATCGCCGAAGGGTAGTAAGCCATCCGCACATCTGTCTTTGACGGCACAGGATCACACGCGCGCGGGTGAGAATGATAAATCCCTAAAAGCTGCTCACGACGCTCGCGCATCATTCGCTGGGCGGCGAACAAATCCTCCGGCGCTGCCTCGTAAGCGACCAGCGAATTGCTTGCCGTATTGCGCAGTCGGTAGACGCTTTGCACAACCATCTCGTGCCCTTCTTCTCGCCCACCTATCAGCCCGCAGCACTCCGCAGGACTTGCTTCACGCGCGTGCACACGAATCTCATCAACATGCGTGCGCCGGAGTGTGAAGATAGGCAGCTCCCTTCAGTGGAACGATGAACGCGGAACGATGAGCGATGAATATGAGAGACAAAATCCAACACCAAAACGATGGCCGCCGTCGTTCATTCTGATTCTTAACTTCATCGTTCCGCGTTCATCGTTCATCGTTTCGCTTTAGTCTTTCACGATCTTGATGTGCAGTTCTTCGAGCAAACGAGGATCGACTTCGCTGGGCGCGTCGATCATCAGGTCGGCGGCCGAAGCGGTTTTAGGGAACGCGATCACGTCGCGGATGTTGTCCGTTCCAGAGAGCACCATCATCAAACGGTCAATGCCGGGAGCGATGCCGCCGTGCGGCGGCGTGCCGTATTCGAGCGCATCGAGGAAGAAGCCGAAGCGTGAACGCGCTTCATCTTCAGTCATCCCTAAAGCTTTGAAGATCAAGCGTTGCACGTCGCGGCGGTGGATACGGATCGAGCCGCTCGCCAGTTCGACACCGTTGATCACGGGATCATAAGCCTTCGCGCGCAGACGCCCGAGCAACTCCGTCTCGCCGCCTTCGGTTGCTCGTTCAAGCAGCGGCAAGTCTTCATCCAGCGGCGAGGTGAACGGATGGTGCATCGCATAGTAACGCCCGTCGTCCTCATGAAACTCGAACATCGGAAACTCGGTGACCCACAGCGGAGCGTAGACGTTTTCTGGAATCAGCTTCTCGCGTCGAGCGACTTCATTGCGCAACGCTCCAAGACTCGCGGCAACGGTTTTCGCTTTACCTGCCACGATAAGAACGGCATCGCCCGGCTTTGCTCCAGCCGTTTCTGCCATACGTGTGACTGTCTCTTGCCCTAAAGCTTTCAACAGCGAAGACGATGTTTCATCTGCGAGCTTGATCCATGCGAGCGCGCTTGCGCCGTAGCGCTTCACGTACTCTTGCAGTTCATCAAGCGTTTTACGCGGAAGCGCCGCGCCACCTTGGACGACGATACCTTTCACTTCACCGCCCGCCGCAAGCGCGGTTTGAAACGCCGGAAACATTGTGCCTTCAAGCGCGGAGGCGAGGTTTTGCAACTCCATTCCAAAACGAAGGTCGGGTTTATCCGAGCCGAAACGTCGCATTGCTTCGGCGTATGACAAGCGCGGGAAGGGGACGGGCAATTGGGCGTCGATCACTTTGAAGACGCTCGCGAACAATCCTTCGATCAAGGTATAGATTTGCTCAAGCGTGGCGAAGCTCAGCTCAACGTCAAGTTGGGTGAACTCCGGTTGGCGGTCAGCCCGCAAGTCTTCATCGCGAAAGCAACGGGCGATCTGATAATACTTATCAAGCCCCGCGATCATACATAACTGTTTGAAGAGTTGCGGCGACTGTGGCAGGGCGTAGAAGCCCCCGCGATGCAGACGCGACGGCACGATGTAATCGCGCGCTCCTTCGGGCGTTGATTTGATGAGCACAGGAGTTTCGATCTCTGTGAAGCCTTGCTCGTCCATATAGCGGCGAATCTCGCGAACCACCTGGTGGCGCAGGCGTAGGTTTTTTTGTAGTTGCGGACGACGCAAATCCAGATAACGGTATTTCAAACGCAAGTCTTCGCTCGCAAGCCCGTCCGATGAAGCGACTTCGAGTTGGAAGGGAAGCGTGCGCGCGTCGTTCAAAATGTAAATCTCGTCGGCATGCACCTCCACTTCGCCCGTCTCGATCTTCGCATTGCGCTGCCCCGGCTCACGCCGAACGACACGGCCGACAATAGCAATGACATACTCGCCGCGCACATCTTTGGCGCGACCGTGAGCCCTGGGCGCGGTCTCTTCGTTGAAGACGACTTGTGTGATCCCATCGCGGTCGCGCAAATCAAAGAACGTTAACGGCCCGAAGTCGCGGCGACGCGCAACCCAGCCCATCAACGTCACGGTTTGTCCGACATCTCCGAGGCGCAACTGGCCGCACGAGTGGGTGCGCCGCATGTCTCCTAAATGGTCAAGCGTAATCATGGTTTCTTCTAATTGAGGATACTCCGATTGAGTGTAGGGGATGGAGCGGTTCACCACAGAGAACGCAGAGAGAGAGCGCCGGCACAGAGTTCAAGATGCTTCTTTCACTGCGCCACCTCTCTCAGCGTTCTCTGTGTCTGCTGCGGTGGTGAGTAACAATGTTCCATATATTTGGAGTAAAAGCCGCTCTTATCCCTCAAGTATCTCACGCACCTTCTCGGCAACAGTGTCTCGCGAAAGCCTTTGTTGTTCGCCGGAGTGCATATCCTTTAGCGCCGCCTCGCCGCGCTCGCGCTCCTCCGGGCCGATGACCACGACAAACCGCACGCCGCGGGCTGCGGCATACTTGAACTGTTTTCCGACTTTGTCCGGCTCCGGATAAAGATCGACGCGCAACCCTGCCGCGCGCAGTTCGCGTGCCGACTGAAGTGAATCTGCGACGGATGATTCATCCCAAATCGCGACCATCACATCCGCCGCCGCCCTCGTCAAATCAACGGGAAACATCTCGCGCTCGGTCATCACAACAATGATGCGCTCAAGACCGAGCGAGAAGCCGCAGGCCGGAATCTGCTGGCCGGCGAACATTCCCACCAGATCATCATAGCGTCCGCCGCCGCCGAGACTGCCCGAAAGATCAGGCACGCTTATCTCCATGATCGCGCCCGTATAGTAAGAAAGCCCGCGCGCCAAACTCGGATCGAGCTTGATGAGGCTTCCGACGCCGCCCGCCGTTGCGAATTGCAGAATTGTTCGCAACTCATCGAGGCCGCGTGCGCCTCCTTCATGATCACCGACGAACTCCACCAAGCGTCCGAGCGTTGCTTGGTTTAACGCCGCTCGTTCCTGTTCTACGCTCTCGCCAGCGACGATCGTTGCCGCTTCTGCAAGAGATGTTATCTCTTCCAGGAGAGCGAGCAATCTCTCGCCCGCTAAGGGATCTATCCCGCGCTCGGCAAATTCCTGCATCACCCCGCTTGGACCGACCTTGTCCAGCTTATCCAGCGCGACCAGCGCATCTGCCTGTTGCGACTCGCTAACGCCCGCCTGCTCCAACACTCCGCGAAGCACTTGGCGATGGTTGAGACGGATGACAAATTTTGTAAACCCCAACCGGGTCAGCGCATCGCTCGCCGCTGCGCATAGTTCCGCTTCCACCGTCTGGGCACGCGCACCGAGCACATCCACATCGCATTGATAGAATTCGCGGAAGCGCCCGCGCGCCGGACGATCCGCCCGCCACACGGGTTGAATTTGATAACGCTTGAAAAACTTCGGAAGCTCCGCGCGATGTTCGGCGACAACGCGCGCGAGCGGAACGGTCAGATCGTAACGCAGAGCTAAATCGGCTTCGCCGCTTGCCTCGTGTGCCCCGCGCTTCAAGATCTTGAAGATCAGTTGATTACCTTCTTCGCCATACTTGCCCATCAGCGTCTCGATGTTCTCCACCGCCGGAGTCTCCAGCGGCTCGAACCCGTAACGCTCGTA
>JACCTF010000863.1 GCA_013812565.1 Pyrinomonadaceae bacterium
GCAGACATCTTCCGGATACTCAAACTGTGCGGCATTGATTGCAAACTCTTCTGTGTCGAGAACGCTGTATGTGTAATCCGGCGCAACCAACACATCCATGTCCAGATCAACAAAGCTGAGAACCGTATCGTCAAACACAGCGGGCCGGTTGATGTTGCAGTAGTAGTTACGAAGCCTGCCGTTGGGATGGGCGAAGCGAAACACGTTATACCATCGATCCGTCCAGTAGTATTCGGTGCTAAGTGTGCCCGGCGCAATCGTGCCGAGCAGAGGATGGCGCACCTCCTCTGCAAACTCGGCATCAAGCACGATCAGTGAACCTCTGTGCTCACGCAGGCGTCCCGCCCAACTGCGATGCACGCGGCCATCGTACTTACAGGCGCGCACGTTGATCTCTGATTGAGACGCGTTAATTTGAAGTGTCACGCGGAGAGGCTCCTTTGGCAGGTTCTTTGCCGACGGTTTCGTCGAACATGCACATGGTTTTGAAGCAGCCCAATCAAACCACACGACATTGGTGCAGAAGGAATCAGCCACCGCAGGCACAGAGACACGGAGGGGAGAAGGCAGTAAGCAGAAGGCAGTCCGAAAGCCTCTTGCTGCTTACTGCTTTCCGTCTTCCGCTTTCTATCTTTACTCTGTGCCTGCGGTGGCCGAACTAATTTTGTAAGTTTCAAATTAGCGAAGCATCGGACCGCACAATCTTCTTTCATCAACATCGCGGAGGATAGTTACAGAATTGCCAAGCACAATACAAGTGCAGGGCCGTCGCCAACTATCTGCGAAGCACTGTGCCGTTCGGGTAGGTCCTCTCGGAAGCGAGGAAAGAAAACTTAACTTTCGGCACGGTTCAGGGAGCCGTCTCGGCAACTGTCTCGGATGGCTGACTGGTGTTGCCCGCCTCGTCGACGGCGGTTAAGTAGTAGTAGTAGCGTATGCCGGATTCCACTAACTCATCCTGGTAGGTTGTGCGTTTGAGCAGTTCGCGTGTGAGCTTAATCCATTGCTCCTTCGGCACATCGGGATCGGTTGAGCGGTAGATGTTGTAGCCGACGACATCGCGTTCCTTGTTGGCCGAGAAGAAGATGGCGAGGCGTCCTCCTGCCGGACCAGGAGCGATGGAGATTCCTTCGGGTGCTGTGGGATGAAAAGTGTCCTGCGGCGTGACGGTCTTCGGGTTGGAATTAAGGCTTTCGATTGGTGCGCCGCCGGTGCCGAGAGAGACGGCGCGAACGATGTATGTGTATTCTTCGCCAAAGCGAAAAGTTTGATCCCGGTATTCAGTTACGCTGGACAGCACAGCAGAGTTGAGCGGCGTCGGCGCCTGTTCGCTCTGCGCTTGGGATGTACGGTAGATGTTGTAGCCGAGGATGTTGGGGGGCGTCGAACCGTCAACGTTAGCCGTGGGAGTCTGCCAGCGAACGGTGAGCGCAGTTTCTCCGGGAACAATCTCTGTAATGAGGGGAGGTTCGCTAATGCTGGGGGTTGGTTCAATCGCGTGAAAGTTCGAGAAGGCGGCGCGCTGATTGGCCGCGTTGACGTAGCGCAGCGCATAGCGCAGGCGCACAGGGCTTAAGTTCAGCGTGTCAGTGTAGTAGAGCGTATCGCCGGCCCGCGCAATCTCTTCAGCCGAAACCGAACCGATCAAGTTGGCGCGAGCCGAAAATTCTTCTTCCGTAAGCGGCAACGGGGAATCAGGCGGCTCCTCAAGACGGTAGATGTCGATGCGGCGAATGCTTTGCACGCTCGCTGCGGGAGCGTTGCGGCGAGGCGCGGGCCAACTGAGAATAACTTGATTGCCGCGCTGCACACCTGACAAAAACTCCGTGCGCTGCGGAATATTTTCGACGGGGGGGAGCGGCGGGCGACGCTTGCCGCAGGCGCTTGCCGCAAAGGTTGCCGCGCACAGAACAAAGCCGAGCAAAAAAAACCGTGGGCGAAAAACGTGTGCGGCGCGTTGGGCCGTTTTGATCGACTGTGACAGAGCGCACGTGCGCGACATGTTGGAGCAGCGGGGCAGATCCCTACGACGCGGGTTCACAGAACGTACCGACTTAAATCTTGATCTTTGACAATTTCGGAAAGCGTGCGGCAGACGTACTCGGCGTCGATGACCTGCTGCTTAGGTTCGAGGTCTGGTCCGGCAAAGCTGATCTCATCAAGCACTTTTTCCATAATGGTATGGAGGCGACGGGCACCGATGTTTTCGGTTTGGTGGTTGACTTGCGCCGCAAAGACTGCGACCTGGTCAATGCCGTCCTCTGTAAATTCGAGCTCAATACCCTCGGTTGCAAGCAGCGCACGGTACTGCTTGGCGAGAGAGTTCTTCGGTTCGGTGAGAATGCGTTTAAAGTCTTCGACCGTTAAGGATTCAAGTTCGACGCGAATAGGGAAGCGCCCTTGAAGTTCTGGAATCAAATCAGACGGCTTGGAGACGTGAAAAGCGCCGGCGGCGATGAACAGGATGTGATCGGTGCGCACCATGCCGTAGCGCGTGTTGACGGTGGTGCCTTCGACAATCGGCAGGATGTCACGCTGCACGCCTTCGCGCGAAACATCGGGGCCAGTGCCGGTCTCACGGCCCGCGATCTTGTCAATCTCGTCGAGAAAGATGATCCCCGAAGATTCAACGCGTTCGAGAGCGGCGCGCGCGACCGTGTCCATGTCGATCAGGCGCTCCTCCTCTTCCTGCTTCAGATACTCCATCGCTTCATCGACGCGCATCTTACGGCGCTTGGTGCGACCCTGAAATAGGTTGCCGAGCATGTCCTTCATGTTGATGCCCATTTCTTCGATGCCCTGCGGCCCGGCGACCTCAATGGTGGGGAAACTCTTTTCACGTACTTCTAATTCGATAAGGCGATTGTCAAGGCGGCCTTCGCGCAATTGCGTGCGCAGCTTTTCCCGCGTCCGCTGAAATTGATCATCCGAGCCACCCGGCGCAGTGCGCTTGGCTTCGGCGCGAGGGGTTGTCGATTCCGGGCTGGATACTTCGTGTTCTTCCTCATCGAAATCAAAGTAAGCGTTGGCGGCAGACGATTTAGGCGGCGGCAAAAGCAGGTCAAGGACACGTTCCTCAACATTCATCTCAGCTTTGTCAGCGATCTCTTCGATCTTCTCAGCGCGAGTCATTTCGACGGCGATCTCGGTTAGATCACGGATCATGCTTTCGACATCGCGGCCGACATAGCCGACCTCGGTAAATTTCGACGCTTCGACTTTGAGAAAAGGCGAGTTTGACATGCGCGCCAGACGCCTGGCGATCTCGGTTTTGCCGACCCCTGTGGAGCCGATCATGATGATGTTCTTCGGCATCACGTCGGCGGCCATATCGGGCGGAAGTTTCTGGCGGCGTATGCGGTTGCGCAACGCAATTGCGACTGCGCGTTTCGCCGCCTTCTGTCCGACGACGTGCTTGTCGAGCGCCTCAACAATCTGCCGCGGCGTCATCTCATCAAGCCGCGCTTCTTCTGTATCACCTGAAAGATAGATAACCATTGGTATAGATGTCAGACGTCAGATGTCGGATGTTAGTTGAAGTCAATACAGACATCTAACATCCAGCATCTGAGATCCAGCTTTTAGATTTCTTCAATCACAATATTTTGGTTGGTATAAATGCAAATTTCGCCGGCGATGCGGAGCGCTTCAGTGGCAATCTCGCTGGCGCTCATCTGTGTGTGTGTAAGCAGGGCGCGCGCAGCGGCGAGCGCAAAGGAGCCGCCGGAGCCGATTGCCAGAACATCATTCTTTTCGTCGGGGGCGATGACATCGCCGTTGCCCGAAAGGAGAAATGAGCTTCGTTCATCGGCGACGACAAGCAACGCTTCGAGGTGGCGCAAGATTTTATCCGTGCGCCAGTCTTTGCTGAGTTCAATCGCGGCGCGGTCGAGGTTGCCGTGATACTGTTCGAGTTTGGCTTCAAAGCGGGTCAATAGGGAAAAAGCGTCGGCCGAGGCCCCGGCAAAACCGGCGATAATACGGTCGTTGTAAAGGCGACGTACTTTGCGCGCGTGGCTCTTCATCACCGTCTCGCCGAGTGTCACTTGTCCGTCGCCAGCCATCGCGACGCGCCCTTCGCGGCGTACAAGTAAAATGGTCGTACTGCGTATGGAAGTTTGTTTGTTCATCGTTTGAAACGAAGCACTATAGAAACAGGCGTAAAAGGAAGTCAAGCGGAGGTCTGCCAGGCAACAGGTGTGTTACTCCGGCAGGACCAGTGAAGTATCTGGATGATGAAGCTTTGAGACGCGCGATAAGCATCAGGGGCAATCAATTCGTACTTTCATAAAGTCTCAGAGGGCGTGGCGGTTGAAAATGTTTGTTCGAGTCGAGAACCGAAGGAACCTTGTAAATCTAAATTCTGGGGCGGTGCGGCGGAACGGACAGGGTAAGGAGTTTTACGTTATGATGATCACGGATGCGGCCGAAGATAAAGAGAACAGCAGAGGAGTATGAGAAACATGCGACGCGAAAAGCCGCTCATTGGAATTACGATGCGCTATGAGTTGGAGACGGAAAGATTTTACCTGGCGCGTTTTTACAGCGAAGCGGTCGAGGCCGTGGGCGGCATACCGATTCACTTATCTTTAATCCCACGTTTTCCATATATCGAGACGGTATTGGATCAACTCGACGGCGTGTTGTTGCCGGGCAGCGCCTCGGACGTCGATCCGTTGCTTTACGGGCACGAACCGCACCAACATCTGGGTGATGTGCATCCGCTGCGCGACGGAACCGATTGGCTGGTGCTACAAGAGGTAGAGCGGCGGCGCATACCATTGTTGGCGATCTGCTATGGCATGCAGATGCTGAATGTTACGCGCGGCGGCACATTGATCCAGGACATTGCAACGGAGATTCCGGCAGCAATTAAGCACGAGCAGGGAGGACCACGCAGTCGCCGTTCGCACGCCGTGCGTCTGCTCGAGGAAAGTATGCTGGCGAAACTAGCACAGAGTGAAAGCGCGCTCGTTAATAGCCATCATCACCAAGCAATCGCCTCTGTGGGACAACACCTGCGTGCGACGGCCTGGACCACAGACGGTTTAGTTGAAGCATTGGAGGAGGTGCGAACAGATCGGTGGGCGCTCGGCGTGCAGTGGCATCCGGAACTCAACTGGGAAGACGATGCCTTCGCCCGTGAACTTTTCGCTTCATTCGTTGAGGAGGCGCGAGAGTACAAAAAGGAATTGCATCTTGAACATGAAACGGCGACAACGGAAACTCACGAGCCACTCACAAGCGTCCGATAACGCCTATTGTTGATTGTAGTCCGACCATGTTAAGAAAATGGTTGAAGCTTTGAAAGTTATCTAAGGTACACACAATAAAGTAAATAGGGAGGGAACACTTTGGGTGAAGTAGCAGGATTAGACTTGCGGGGACGTGTCGCCGTTGTGACCGGCGGATCGCGTGGAATCGGTCGAGCGGTAGTTGAGCTTCTGGCCGAAGCGGGTGCCCGAATCGTCGTCAACTACCTGCAAGGGGAACGGGCCGCGATTGAAGCGGTACGCGGTGCTGAAGAACGCGGGGCGCAGGCCTTCGCCGTGCAGGCAGACATCAGGCAGGTAAAAGAGGCAGAGCGGTTGATCGATACGACCCGCCAGCGGTTCGGCCCCGTTGAGATTCTCGTGTGCAACGCGGGGATATGGGAGGGCGCGCCAGTCGAAGAGATCAGCGAGGATTTGTGGGATCGAGTAATGGACATTAACTTAAAGGGCACTTGGACAACGTGTCGTGCAGCGGTGCCGGAGATGAAGCAACAGCGCTTCGGGCGAATTGTGATCGTTAGTTCCACCGCAGGACAGCGCGGCGAAGCCAATGTTTCGAACTATGCCGCGTCGAAGGGCGGCCAAATCTCTTTCACAAAATCACTCGCCACAGAGCTTGCTCCCTACAACATCAACGTGAATGCGGTTGCGCCCGGATGGGTAGACACAGAGATGAACACAGAAGTCTTCGCCGATGCCCATCGCCGAACGGCGGCCGAGGAGGGGATTCCTCTCGGGCGGATTGCAACGGCGGACGACATCGCGCGTCCGATTCTGTTTCTCTGTAGTGAATGGGCGCGTCACATCACGGGCGAAATTTTGAACGTCAACGGCGGTTCAGTATTGTGCGGTTAAGCGATTGTGGGCAAACGACACACGCGAGTTAATAAAATACATGAGCTATGTCGTCGCGCCGACAACTGAAGTGTTACTTGAAGGTGATGCCTCCCATTTCACGAAAGGCAGTAAGTTCATGTTTGAACGCTATACGGAGAAAGCCCGGCGCGTGATCTTCTTTGCGCGTTACGAAGCATCACAATTCGGCGCGCAGGCCATTGAGCCGGAGCACATCCTCTTGGGCTTGATGCGCGAAGATAAAGTCCTGACCTCGCGCTTTATAGATCGATAAAAA
>JACCTF010000875.1 GCA_013812565.1 Pyrinomonadaceae bacterium
TATTTTACATCTTCAGCAGGTGCTCCACAGTGAACACACTGCCGGGTAGGAGGTTGAGCTGGTTTCATAGCAGAAACAGCTTGCCTCTTACCTATCAATAACTTCAAAGATCAACTACGGAGTACCCGTACAACGCTTAAATCTTTTTATGTTGGAGCAACGTTTATGAGTGAAAGGGATGTAATAAAAGAAACGCGCCCGCGCATGGAAACGGTGATTGATGATCTACGACGCAAGCTCGCCACGGTGCGAACGGGTCGCGCGGCAGTGAGCCTACTCGATAGTGTGATGGTCGATTATTATGGTACGCCAACATCGCTCAATCAGATGGCCTCGGTACACGTGCCCGAACCACAACTAATCACGGTGCAACCCTGGGATCAGACACAACTCGGCGCGATTGAACGCGCGATCCGTAGCGCCGACTTGGGATTAAATCCAGCTAACGACGGCAAGGTGGTGCGCGTTCCTGTTCCGCCGTTGACGGAAGAGCGGCGCAGGCAACTGGCTAAGCAGGTGCAGGAGATCGCCGAAGACCATCGCACGGCGGTTCGAAATCTTCGTCGCGATGGCAATGACCGATTGAAGAAGATGCTTAGAGACAAAACGATTTCCGAGGACGCTGAGAAAGACGGGCTTGATGAGATTCAAAAGTTGACGAACACGTATATCGGTAAAGTTGATGAACTAGCTAAGACCAAAGAGCAGGAAGTCTTGAGCGTGTAGTTACCATTGGTAAAGACCAAGCCGATCGATCAACCATCTATAAATTAAATGCTACCAAACAAAGGAGGCCGCCTCAAGTTGAGGCGGCCTCCTTTGTTTTCGCAATCCAGCGAGCGATGAGTAGTTGGGTTTTTCCTACTAGAATTGTAAAGCCAAATGGCGGTCTCCCTTCAGAAGCTGAAACGTAGTTGCGCTTGGACGACTCTGTTACCAGCCACGCCGCCCCCACCAAATCCGCCCCCGGTTCTGAGCGATTGGCCGAAGAAGGTTGAGCTAAGATTGCCGTTCGGCGGAGCAGGGTTGACGTGGTTGAATAGATTTCTAACTTGAATGGAGAGAGCCAGGTTGTAACGTTTTTCTGGTCCACCCCCCGGCCCTTGCCCGAACGGACCACCGCCGCCACCAGGACCACCCGGTCCACGGCCGCCACGGCCGCCACCGCCGGGTTGTCCACCACCCTGCGGCGTTGATGCAGATTGTGCCGCAAGAGCGGCTGCGCCAGGGACAGTGCCGAAACCGAATCTCTTGCTGATGCTGAGGTTGACAGTGAAGGAGCCGGGACCTTGTCCGAAGTTGCGCGGGATAATCTGTTGATTAGGTAAAGGGTTTGTATCGAAAGTGCCGTAGTCTGTTACAACCACGCTCGGTCTCGTTAAGTCGGTCGCAATTGCGGGGCGCTCTGTAAACTGTCGGTCGCCATTTATGTCGCGCCCGATGACGATGTTGAAGGGATTCCCGGAGTTCGCGATCACGAACGGATTCAGGTTGAAACCGTATGGCAAGTTGACGTTGCCGCCCAGGAAGAAGTTGTGGCGCGCATCCGAGTTGGCCCGCCCATACTCGTTGCTCAGATCGTAGTTGTCGGCCGGGAAGCTTGGGTTGCTCCCACCGCCGCCGAAACCGAAACCGGTATCAACATCGCTTTTCGCTTTGCCCAAGAAGTAGTTCGCAAAGAGCGAGAAGTTTCGGTTGAGTTGATTTCTCACCCCGACGATCATCCGATTGGTATTGGAGATGCCGCTCGATTCGTACTGGTAAATGTCACCGAGATCTCCCAGCGGACGAACGCCGGGGCTGCCGGGATTTCCCGGCGTCCGGGGCACGAAAGTTCCCGGCAACGGTGCGTTGACGTTGCGCAGGCGCAGCAGATGGCGGCTGCGGATCGTGTTGATAAAGGTAAAGAGGGTAAAGTTCTTCGGCAGTTGTTGCTCAAAGATAAATCCGGCGAAAATGCTATAAGGCGATTGCAGGTTCTCTGTGACGCGGGTCACGGCCTGCTGCTGGGCGAAGGATTGGAGTGCGTCAGTAGAAGGTACGTTCGGGATGCGGTCAGGCCCGAACTGAATGGTGTCCAAAACAAGCGGGTCGGTCACGACAAAGCGTTGTTGGTTGATGCCGTTGTAGCGTGTGGCCTGCAATGTGAAGTTTTCGCTGAATCGATCATAGAAGATTCCAAAGCCTCCGCGAAACACCGTCTTGGCCCGCGTGTTTCCGCTCGCCCCGGGCGAATAAGCAAACCCTACACGCGGCGCGAAATTAAGATTACTACTGATATTATTTTGCGTTTCGTACCTCAGTCCGAAGTTCAACGTTAGATCCGGGCGGATGCGCCAGTCGTCCTGGATGAAGCCGCCGAAATCAACTTGGCTGACCGAGGCAGCCGGGTCGCCGCCGCTAATGGAGAATTGCGATAACCCGCCGCCCAGAGCGCGAATTGCGCTCGGAGACAAACCCTGCTGCTCAAGGAGCAGCGTGCGCTGGTAACGTGCGATGCTGGTGATGTTAGAGGTCTTAATGCGCCCGTCTTCCTCACGCATCACTTGATTGTTGGCATCGAGTACGGGCGCGACCCCGCCTGCAAAGAGAAATGTACCGCCGAAGTTTTGCGGCGAGATGTCGTTGATCGAAATGCTTCGTAAGCGCCCCCCCGCTTTAACCGAATGCAGCCCCAAAGCAAAAGTCGTGTAGTTCTGCAATTCGATGCGATCTTCATCGTTAGAAGACAAGCCGATCTGCGAGCCGCCGCCCGTGAACGCATCTTGCACATTGATGGTTGGCAGTGCGTTGTCGCCGTTCTGTTGGCGGCGTTCCTTTACATATTGGAACCTGGTTTCATTAACGATGCTCTGGCTGAGCACCGCCGTCTCAGTTAATTGAAAAGTGTGCTGTGTGCCCGCTGTGTTGTAGGCGCGCTCCACCAAACTGAAGTTGCCGATGCCGACTAAATTGCTTGAGCGGTTATAGCTGTACCGACCGACGAGCGTGTTGTTTTGGTTTATCTGGTAATCAAAGCGTGGGCTGAAGGTCAGCCTTCGCTGCGGCGTGAGCACCGCTAAACTGAACTGATTGATGTTATACGAAGGATCAAGAATGGTCGCGTTGACCAACTCATTATCGTCGGCCTCGCGCCGCTCAAAATCAAGGAAGAACGAGAAGCGTTTGGATATGATTGGCCCGCTAACATTGCCGCCGTAGTTCCGCTCCTGATACGGCGCACGGTTCGGCGCAAACGGGTTGCGCGAGTTCAACGCTTCATCGGTGAAGTTCATAAAGGCGCTGCCCCTGAACTTGTCCGTTCCAGGCTTGGTTAGAATCTCGATGCGGCCCCCGCCCGGCCGGTCGTTCTCGGCTGAAAACGGGTTCTGATTGAACCGCACTTCGCGAATCGATTCGCGCGGCGGCAGACGCCCGCCCGTAAAGCCGTCGATGAAGATCTGGCCGCCGTTCGGCCCGGCTGAAGGCCCGGCCAACGCTTGCAAGGCGGCAGCCAAATCATCCGGGTCATCCGGCAGGGCATCAAGGTCTTGACCGCGCAGCACAACGGTATCAGCGTTATTCGTCGGATCAGTGCTCAGTGCTCCTTCGGCGGCCACTGTGATCTCTTCCCTTTCAAGCCCTGCGCTGAGTTGGATGTTAAAGGGTTCGCGGCGACCCGGGACGACGTTGACCGTTGCGTTTTCATAGGCGGTGAATCCCGGCGCGGTCGCCCGCACGGTGTAGAGGCCTGGAGGCAGAGCGTTGAAAATATAGACGCCTTCATCGTTGGTTATAACAGTCTTTTCAACACCGTTTGCATCGGCAGCGATAACGGTCGCTCCGACGATGGCCGCTTTGAAATTGTCTGTTACCTGCCCACGCAGGTTAGCGGTAGGCGGCTGCTGCGCGAAGGTTGGAACAGTGGCAAACAGCAGAGAGAGCAGCGTGAAGGGTAGGCTTCGTGCGGCTAGCAGCCGTAATGAATTCATGATTGGCGCCTTTATCAAACGAAGGTGAGTGGAAGAGTTTTGGAGCTTGTGTGAGCTTCGATCAACTTGGCTCTAGAGTCACCGCGTGACGACTCTGGAGCGGCAGCATTCAACGTCCGCCCTTACGGCAGACCGATGCCAAAGTCGATGGTGGGGCTTGGGCCGGGCCTCCCGCCCGAACGATCCGCGCCGCCCATTCTTTGTTGCATCATATTGAGCAGAGCATCAACGCCGGAAACGAGGGCAATCGCCGTGACCCGCGACGGCTCATCGCCCGTTGTGCTTGAAACGATGATCGTATCGCCCGGCTTTAATTCAGCAACGGTGAGCGGCGGCAGACGCTCAACAATCTCTTGGAAATCAACACCGCCTCTGCCCATGCCGCCCATGCGCGGGCGACCTCCCATCTGTTCTCCGCCCGATCCGGTTGGGCGACTTCCCTCAGCGCCGGGTGGCTGTGGTGCTCGTTGTGATCCGCCTCTTGTTGGCGCTCCCTGCGGTCGCTGCATCCGGCCGGGCGGGCCAGCAGGCGGGCCGCTGCCGCCGCCACCACCTGCTGGCC
>JACCTF010000887.1 GCA_013812565.1 Pyrinomonadaceae bacterium
ACCACGGCTAACCTGTGTACGCCGGGCACGCATGTAGTGAGGAACGGTAGCTTGTTAACGCAGCACTGCCTCAATTCAGCTTCAAAAACCTACGATGGCGATCAGTGGGTAAGGGTCGAGGTGGTGGTGCTCGGCGATAAACAGATAAGGCATGTGATCGAAGGGCAGACGGTTTTATCCTACGAGAAGCCGCAGATCGGGGGCGGGAATGTTACTAACTTTGTCGAATGGGTAAAGAAGGATGGGGAGTTGCTGGGGGAGGGCTACATCGCCCTCCAAAGTGAAAGCCATCCAGTAGAGTTCCGCAAAGTAGAATTGCTCAACCTCATAGGCTGTACCGACCCCAAGGCCACCAACTACAAATCCTACTACGTCAAGGCTGACAATTCGAAATGCGTGTTCGAACAAAGAAACATTAAAGAGTGATTCGATACGCGGTCGCTGGTGACCAAGACCGGGCTCCACTATGCGGCCGAAAGCGCCAGACCCGCCCCTTGCACAACGCGGGTTGAGTCGGTGATGAATTCCCGTCGTGTTTGATTCATGATTGACATACTTGTTCCTCTCCTGTGAATGAGTCAATGAGAATTCAAGTACATTATCTTCAAGCCTTCGCTTAACAGCGTGGAACGGCAGCACTCTCGGCCCGCGGTGAGTTTATCGCAGCTCACCGCAGGCCAGAGACGCCTGCTTCATAACATCACTATCAACGACTGCTATTGCCTGTGTCCTCTTGCTCACAGGCTCCAGCCCTTGCGGTACTCGCGCTGCAGGTAATGGTTGGCGTCCCCGTTGTTGGTAATCTGCCCCTTCTCGCCATCGAAGAGAATCTTTTTGCCCTGCCCGGCGCGCATCGCCATCACCCCGAGCAGCATCGTCTCGGTCAGCGGCCCGGCATAGTCTAACGGGCAACTCGCCTTCTCCTTGCCCTTAACAGCGTTCGCCCAGTTCATCCGGTGCAGCGCCTGCTTGTTCTCGCCTACGGGGACGCGCGCGTAGGTCTGCGGCACCTTCTGCGCGACTTCCATTAGCGAGGCCGGATAAACTTTCGGGTTAGCGCCGTAAGTCCGGTGCAAAAGGATACCCTTCTCGCCGATGAAGATGACTCCTCCTTCGGGATTGAGCGGCACGTCGTCCGGCAGCACTTCTGGCCGTTCAGGCATCAGGCCGCCGTCCGTCCAAGTGAGTGTGACGGGCGGCTGCGCGCCGCGCGCCGCAAACTTGAAGATGATCTTGGTCGAGAGCGGATAGCTCGCTGGTTTGTTCTTTTCGTCAAGGCCCCACGGAGTTGAGGTCGCCTCAATGCTCGTCGGGTAGGTCAGGCCGAGCGCCCAGTACGGGTGGTCGATTAAGTGCGCGGCCATATCGCCGACTGCGCCGGTGCCCCAATCCACCCAGCCGCGCCAGTTGAACGGGTGATAGATCGGGTGGTATGGCACTTCGGGAGCCGGGCCGAGAAAGAGGTCCCAGTTGAGCGTTGAAGGCACGGAGCCGAACTGCGACGACATCATTTCCGCGGCCATTTTATTGAAGCGGCGCTGTGACCAATCATTGCCGAAACCCATCCCCGCCGGTGCGTCCGCCGCCTCAGCAGGCTTAGCCGGACGCGGCACGCCCTGCGGCCAGATCGGGCGGTTGGTCCAGACCTGGACTTGCCTGACCGGGCCGATGACGCCCGCCTGAATCCATTCGTTGATGAGGCGCGCGCCCTCGCTCGAATGACCCATATTGCCCATCTGCGTCACAACGCCCTTGCGTTTGGCTGTTTCGCGCAGCACGCGGGCTTCGTGAACCGACCACGTCAAAGGCTTCTCGACGTAGGCATGCTTGCCCAACTCCATCGCGGCTTTCGCGATGACGGTGTGCGTGTGGTCGGGCGTGGCAACGATGACCGCGTCAATGTCCTTCTGCTCTTCGAGCATCTTGCGGAAGTCAGCGTAGCGCTTCGCCTTGCCGTAGGCCTCTTGCAGCTTTTTGAAGTTCTCCTGCATTCTCGCTTGCGTCGCGGCGAATTCCGGGTTCGGGTTCGCGTTCGGATTCTGGCTCCCGCTTCGCCCTCTGACCCGCCGCGCTATCGCCGCATCAACGAAGCCGAAGTCTACGTCGGCGAGGGCGACAATGTTCTGCCCCCCGGCGACCAGTTCCACCGCGTCAGTGGCACCTTGCCCGCCTGCGCCGATCACCGCGATGTTGAGTGTATCGCTCGGCGACTGATAGCCCGATCCGCCGAGCACGTGTCGCGGCACGACCATAGCTCCGAGGGCAGCCCCGGTCGTACCCGCGACGAATTTCCGTCGTGTGATCTTGTCCTTTTGCATCTCTTTTCTCCTGTTGGTCTGGTTGGTAGAGAAGACGTGTGGTGCAACAGTGGGTTGCGGATTTGATAACTAGGGGCTTACCGTACTGCATAGTCACTTTGTTTCAGGAAACCTGGAACGACAATTATAGATCGTACCGACATGTGAACCTGCCATGAACGGTGTCAAGTAGCGGCAACTGCACCGCCACAGCTTGAGCCAGCCCCGGCGGTGCAACCGAAGCAGTGGGCAGCAGTGCTAATACGCCGCGCCGCGAATAGCGCCGGGTCGAAGTCGGCGATTGATTGCGGCAGTTCCCTGCCGACGCCGAGTTCGATCATCTGGTTGAAGTCGCAGTCGA
>JACCTF010000889.1 GCA_013812565.1 Pyrinomonadaceae bacterium
GCCGCCCATCTGGCCGGACATGTCGCGGGCCATTTGCAGATGCATCTGAACGGTCGGCAAGGTCTCGGCTGCGAAAGCCTTAACCTCTGCATCCTTGCCGCGATCAGCTTGCTTCTGGAACAGCTTCGCTTGCTTGTCGTGATCCTTGTTTCCGGCTTCTTTCATGTACGCTCTATCGAACTCTGCGCCGGAAAGCTGCTGTAACTTATCCATTGTTCTTTGACGCTTTGCATCCGGTGCGGTCGGAAGGGTGACGCCTTTTTTGGAAGCGATTTCCTTCAATTTATCGTTCGCCTTTGTATGATCGTCGATCATCTTCTGTGCAAACTGCTTAACGGAATCGCTCGAAGCTTTCTCTAAAGCGACCTTCGCCATCTCGACCTCACTCATGCCGCCCTCGGCTGCCGCCATCATAAACTTCCGGTCGTCATTGCTGATCATGCTTTCGGCCGAACCGGACATGCCTTGATTCGCACCCTGCCCCCGGCTCATGCTTCCGCTTTGCTGACCCGTAGCACCGCTTTGTGTACCGCCTGTTTGTGTACTGTCTGTTTGTGTACCGCTCGTCGAGCTTTGGTTCTGCGGTGTGTTAGTTTGAGTTTGTTGGCCGGTGCTTCCGCTCGTTGAGGTTGAGCTTTGCTGGCTGCTCCCACTTTGAGAAGTAGTGGTTTGCTGGGCTGTTGCCGTTGCGCCGCTGAATGCAATGAACATTCCGGCGGCAATCGAGGCGGCAATCTCCGTTTTGTGCTTGAACATAACAATCTCCCCTTAAACTTCTTTCTTGGTTTAGTGAATCCTGGGTTGTGTGTGAAAAGGTTTACCGTGCTTCACACGGAAATTACTTGCTTGCTGCGCTGCTGCCCGCGTCGCGCAAATCGCGAATGCGGTCGTGCGCTTCCTTGATCAAAATGTACTGGCGTTGAACAACCGTTTGCGCCTCGGCAGGCAAGTTCTCGCGCATCGCCTCCTGATAATTCTTCACTGCTGAATCTTCGCCGCGCTCGCACTCGGCAAGCACGGCGGTTTCGTCCATCCCTGTCACTGTCGATTTGATGTTGATCCAGCCGCGATGAAGCGTTGCGGCAACACTGCCAGTCTTTTCAGGATCGCCGCCGAGACGCCGAACTTCGGATTGCAGTTCAGAGGCGAACTGCGCGCGCTGCTGCATATAGTTGTTGAATAAAGCTTTGAGATCGCTTTTCTGAACACCCTCGACGGCGGTGCGAAAACCGTTTTCACCGTCCTTGCACGTTTCAACTAAGTTGTTGAGTGTTGAAACCGTATCGCTATTAGTCGTCGCCATTCTGTATTCTCCTTGTGTGGAAATAGTTCAATTAAACCAAAAGCCAAGTACAGACAGCTTTCTTAAAACGCTCGCAGGACCTTGTTAGAATTACTTGTAAAAATGACAGATTAAAAACGCGGCGCTTCGGGTTGCCCACGCCTGGCAGCGAAAAGTTTGATCAGCGCCAGACCGGCGATAAAGCCACCGATGTGCGCTGCGTACGCGACACCACCGCCTTCTTGTGAACTACTACCGAGCATACCGAGGCCATTTATAAGTTGAAAGGCAAACCATAGACCAATGGCAACGATGGCTGGCACTTCTGTCAACATGCGCAACATGATGACACGCACGCGCCGCTTCGGGTAAAGCAACAAATACCCGCCGAGCACTCCGGAGATGGCTCCAGATGCGCCCAGACTGGGGATAAATGAACTGCCGCCGGACGAAGTGAATACGTGCGCTAACGAAGCGAGCAGACCGCAGATAAGATAAAAAACGAGATACTTTGCGTGCCCCAGCTTGTGCTCAAGGTTGTCGCCAAAGATCCACAGGTACAGCATGTTGCCGAAGATGTGCGCAATGCCGCCGTGCATAAACATTGAAGTCAACAGCGTTAGGTAAACCGAGAAGGGCGTCGGCTGATGCTCAATCACGCCAGCCGTGCCGCCGGTTAGCGGGTCTCGTATTCTAATCGGGCTTGCCACATCTTGCCCTGTCAGAATCTCCGCCGGCACGGTCGAGAAAGCGTAAGTAAACCGGTCGTTCGTACCTAACTGCTGGAGAAAAACGAACACCAAAATATTGATTACTATCAACACGTAGTTGACGACCGGCGTTGTTGTACGGTCAGAGTTGTCATCACCTATGGGGAAAATCATCTTTGCAGTTTCCTCTTTGACTCAAGATAACTTACATGTCTTCGCCTGGGAAAAGTGTCAACAAACGTGGTGATCCTAGATTGTACCTTCAATAAGCGAAAAGCTTGTGGAGGAGAGATTTAAAAAGTAGTCAAATTTGTGTTGGCTAAAATCAGTATATTCAAAATAACTTGTGCGTCTGCCACACGCTGGTGCTTACCCATCGCAGTCTCATTTCACAACAGACTGAGCAGCCGTTGGTGCACCAACGCTCGGAACAATTTTTGACGGAGCCAGCGGCTTCAATAGTTCGTAACCTTCAGAGCGCGCGACATATGTTGCCGTTGTGAGATCACCTGCGACGTTCAAGGTCGTACGGCACATGTCGAGGATGCGGTCTACGCCGAGAATAATTGCAATCAACGCCGGGTTGATATTGTAGTTGACTAACACAACTATGATGAAGGGTATTGATCCAGAGGGCACGCCTGCCGTTCCGATGCCGCCGAGAATCGCTAGGTAGGCGACGCCAAGCTGTTGCGCAAGCGTCAAATCGACCCCGGCCAACTGCGCGAGGAACAACACCGTCACGCCTTCATAAAGCGCCGTCCCATTCTGATTGGCAGTTGCGCCTACCGTCAGCACAAAGCTGCCGATGTCGCGCGGCACGCCTAAGTTTTCCTCAGAGACTCGCAAGGCCGTCGGTAGTGTAGCGTTTGATGAAGAGGTTGAAAATGCAGTGAGCATCACGGTCTTGATGCGACGGAAAAACTCCAGTGGCGAGATGCGCGACAAGAAATATACGGACAGCGAATAAACGCCGAACATGTGAATGGCAAGTCCGCCGAGCACCGTCAACACGAACCACGCAAGCGCCTGCAGCAGGTCTAAGCCAAAGCGCGCCGTGTTTGTGAACAACAGACACGCGACGGCATAGGGCGCGAGCTTCATGACGATCTCAATAATCTTCGCTGAGATTTCATACAAGCCTTGCAACCCGCGCAGCAGCGGCGCGGCCACCTCGGTCGAGACAAGCGTTGCCGCCACTCCGAGCAGAAGCGCGAAGAACATCAGGTGCAGCATGTTCGGTGTCTCGGAAGCGACCGCCGTCACAGGGTTCGACGGCACAAGGGTTCGCACAACTTGCATCAGCGGAGAGTCGGTTGAATTCGTTGCCTTCGTTTCTTCAACTCGCTTCGTCGCATCCACGCTATATCGCTGCTGTAGTTCGGCGGCAGTCGTTGGATCGATGCGTTCGCCGGGTCGGATAGTGTTCGTCAATCCAATTCCAATGAACACAGAGATAGCAGAGATAACCAGCGTATATGCAAACGACTTCAAACCGACGCGACCGAGCTTTCGCACATCGCCGATGCCTGCGACGCCGACGACCAGCGATGAAAAGACGAGCGGCACCACGATCATCAACAACAGACGCAAGAAAAGCTGGCCCACCGGCTCGGTGATGTTCGAGACAATCCACACGACGCGCGAATCCGATCCACCGAGCAGCTTGTTGGCCGTAACTCCAGCGACGACACCGACGATCAATCCAAGCAGGATGCGCGTATGAAGTGCCATCCCGCGCGGACTATCCGCCGTCTTCTCGTCGAGGTCAGTCATCACCTCGCGCTCAAATCTGCTGCCGTCCGCCGGACTCTGCTTCAAGCGCTTTTCATTCTGTTCATCAGCCATCTATCACCTCAACAAAACCAGTGACGCGTGAACAGTGACAAGATAAAACTCTGTTCTTACTTGTCACTGTTCTCACCTTCCCCAACGCAGTTTGTCGCGTAGCACATCGAAGTAATTTCTGTTGGTCGGCTGCACGATGTTGAACTTCGTACGGCTCTTGCGAACAAAAACCCGGTCTTCAATCTCTAACGGAAACCCGATCTGCCCGTCCAGCGTGATCGCTACTTCTTCGCGGGTTTTTAAATGAAGTTCGATCTCAACATCGTCCGGCACAACGATGGGTCGATTCGAGAGCGTATGCGGGCAGATCGGCGTGATGACGACTGCTTCCATTGAAGGATAAATCAGTGGCCCACCAGCCGAAAGGTTGTAGGCGGTTGACCCCGTAGGCGTTGAGACGATCAAGCCATCGGCGCGAAAAGAATTGACAAACTGTTTATCGAACCACGCTTCAATTTCGATAATGCGCGCCAGCGCCGACTTGCCAATCACCGCGTCATTGAGCACACGGTTCTGCGCTACTCTTTCTTCGTTCCGGCGAAGCTCGACATCGAGCATCACGCGGCGGTCAAGACGGTAATCATCAATGAAGATTGCTTCAAGCGCCGGGATCATCTCCTCTGTGCGAAACTCTGCGAGATAACCGAGCGTGCCGTAATTGATGCCAAGCACGGGAACTTCGCGGTCACCGAGCATACGCGCGGCCGCAATCATGGTTCCGTCGCCGCCAAGCACTATCAACAGATCAACGTTTGCAGCAAGCTGTTCGCGTGGAAGAGTCTCAATCGCGCATCCGATTTTGGCACCAGTCGTGCGATCTGCAAGCTCTGGTTCAACAACGAGCGTGACATCGCGCCGGTCAAGCCACTCAACCAGGCAGCCGATGGTTTGGACCGCCTGCGGTTGGTTCGGCTTAACAACAACACCAATCCGACGTATGACTGACCTAATCATGAAAGGATATGGCAAAGAATACGGTCGAAGAAAAGCGCGTTGGTGGTTTTGCACACGCCTACAGTTTTATCACCCATTGAGGGTTAAGTTAAGTTCTATCAATTCTTACGGAAACGGCTCGGATGTTACCCGCGCCCGTTCCGCAGTGTCAACGTAGTTGGTGGTTGTTAGTTCAGCCTGTTCTAACTTTCGTAGCTGCAAAGGTTCAAACATGCGTGGTTAAACGCCGCATGACTCAACGAATCACCGGTAAGCTTCGGCGTCGCGGACTGAGACGAGTGTGCTGTGCGGAGTTGCTAAAAGTCGTGCTCGGTCCTCGTGCGCTCCATTCGCGCGCGAGTCGCCTTAGTTCCAAGCCATCGGATTCAGGGTCAACCAGCACGAGCCATAGCGGTGTCGGCAGCCAGCTCCACGCCTGGCCGTAAACCTGTTTGTTCAACTGTTCGATGCGGTGCTCAGCCCGCCATTGCAAATCCATTGGCGGCACATCCGTCCAGTTATCGTAACAAGCGTGCTGAATGCACGGAGCGGGTTTCGCGCGGCGGTGCACAAGACATCCAACCTGCGGCTCAAAGAGCGGACATGAGTAAGTTTGTGCGTATGTGTCATCTCCATCTCGCAAGCCGAAGCGGGCAACCGCCTCGTGCGCACGCCGGTAGACAGTCCGTCTCGCTTCATCCGTCAAGCGCGGAGTGCGGGTAAGGGTTTCGCGGATCGCAATCGCTTCGAGTCGCGTGATATGTACATTGACGAAGTGGGCATCGGTGCAGCAGACGCCCGCCGTTGGACACGTTCGGCAATCGCGCGCCGCGGGCTCATACACAACCTTGATGTGACTTTGGTAATGCGCTTTTGTGGTCTGCAAACGAGCGAGCGCCGCTTGTTCTGAAATCTTTCTCACGCTGCACCTCGCACGTACAAAGCGAGAAACTCGCAATTGCCTTCAGCACCTTGAATCGGTGATTCAATCGCTCCGCGCACGCTCAATCCCAACGCCGCCGCGCAATTGTTGACCTCTCCAATCACACGTTCGTGTTGTGCCGGGTCAGTGACAATGCCGCCCCGCCCGACTTCACCGCGTCCAACCTCGAACTGCGGTTTGATAAGCGTGATGATGCTACCCGCCTCGGTCAAAAGCTGAACCAGCGCGGGAAGCACTTTGGTCGCCGAGATGAATGATACGTCCATCACGATCAAATCGAACTTGGTTGAAAAATCTCCAGGTTGAAGGTAGCGCGCATTAACGCCTTCCCTCGTTTCGACGCGGGGATCGCTGCGCAGACGCCAATCGAGTTGATTATGCCCGACATCAATCGCGGCGACGCGCACCGCACCATGCTGCAACAAGCAATCGGTGAAACCGCCCGTCGAAGCGCCGACATCCAAACAAGTCGATCCACGCACACAAACGCAAAACTCACGAAGCGCCGCTTCAAGCTTCAAGCCGCCACGACCGACATAGCGCGCTGCCGGATCGTCCGTACCTTTCACGCGAATCGGGGCATCAGGCGGAAAAGTCTCCGATGGCTTTGCGACGCGCTGCTCACCGACGAGCACAACACCCGCCATCACCATCGCTTGTGCACGCGTCCGCGATGAAGCGAGTCCACGGTCAACCAAAAGTTTATCTATTCGCGCGCGTTCCACAATTTAACACTTTACTGCAAAAGGCTTTCACGTGCGACAAAGCGGTGATCTGCACCCCTCTTGCACAAACGCCGAAGGGGCTGGATCGTTCTCACGAACCCAACCCCTTCAGCGAATAATTCTTTGTATCTGTGCCCTGATTCTGCTAACAGTGAATCAACTATTGCGGCGGAGGACCTTCAAAGATGTCTGTAATGGTGCCGGTACGTCGCGGTTGTTCGCGACGCTGCGGTCTGCTTTCGATAACGTCGCTGCGTCGCTGCTGGCTTTCGATGACATCTCCAACGCGATCTGTGCGCGTGCGCCGCAGTTCCGGTCCGTCATCCGCCCTTGAGGTTTCGGCTGCGCGTGGCTTTGATCTAATTTCTGGTAATCTAATTCCGGGTTCAGTCTCGGCGCGCAGCGGCTCCTGCTTTTCGCGCTCCACTTGCGGCTGGCTTCGACGCGGTCTCTGAATAGTGCTCGGATCGGTTGTAGTGCTCGGCATCACGGTCGCTGATCGGGGCGTGGTCGAAATCGTTGGCGGTGTCTTACCCGCGGCGTCAGACTTTGCCCCATTCCGTATCGAACGCAGATCAATCGTCATTGTATCCGGGGCTTCTAATTTGCGAGTTGTGTTCACTGGCTTTTCAGCGACCTCAACCTGCATAGATGATGTTAAGGATTGATCAGTATCAGTTGATGTCGGCGAGGGCTGCGGCGCAGAGGTAACGGTCGAGACGGGCTGCGGCGGCGTGATCGTCGGAGCTGCTCCTGCCGGGCGACGTTGGTAGAGGCTGAGGCCGAGACCGCCCGCGACGCCTCCGACCAAAGCTGCAATGACCACGAGCGAGAGCGGCCACAAACGATTGTTCCGAAACTTGGAAGCGGCGCGCAGCGGATTGAAAGATCGAGTGCCGTTTGCTGAAGACGCGAACGGCACAACGGGACGAGCCAGTTGTGCCGCTTCCATGTCAAAGCGTGGCGTTGTAATTGTCACTTCAGGATCGGTGGCTGCGGGAGCGATGTAAAGCTTCTGTACCATTGGTTTACTCGAGTGAAGATCAATAACACTAAGGGTATGATCTGTATCGTTGCCGCGCTACCCTGCAATATATGTGCCGAATTAATACAGGATAGGCTCGAACAGTGGCTTGCTTGTAAACAGGCATTTTTATTTAGAGAAACGGTGAAAGGCTTGTATAGCACTATCCCTTTTCGAACAGCAAAGAACCTATTTGGAGGAAAATGTTACGGCCGGTTGCAGCACACGCGAATGGCCTTCGGCTAGCTCAGCAGTCGATCCTCCTTTGAACAGCTATATCAGGGGAGCGGCAATAAAACGGTTCATCTCTGTGCAGTGTGTCTCGGACGTGTGCGCCGCCCTTCTAAAACCTCGACGCTCTCTTTGACACGCGTGTAGATACCATCCGAGTCAAGGCCATACTTCGCTAGCAGCAGTTTCGCATCGCCGTGCACAATGATGCGGTCGGGCACACCCATACGCACAACGCGAACCCTGTCTTGTAGCCCATTATCTTCCAACAACTCTAAGACCGCGGACCCGAAGCCGCCCGCCAAATAAGCTTCTTCAACTGTCACCAGTAGCCGGCGAGTGCGCGCAAGCGCAAGCAGCAAACTGTCATCAAGCGGCTTGGCAAAGCGTGCGTTGACCACCGTCGCATCAATTCCATCTCTCGCTAACTGTTCAGCCGCACGCAAAGTGGGATGAACCATCGAGCCATAAGCGAGAATGGCAACGTCGCCGCTGCTGCTATCACGTAAGATCTCGGCCTTGCCGATTTCCAATGTTTGAGGTTCGTAATCCAACGAGACGCCGACGCCGTTGCCGCGCGGGTAGCGTAAAGCAATCGGGCCAGAGTGCTCTACGGCCGTCAGCAGCATGTCACGCAATTCAGCTTCATCCTTTGGAGCCATCACCACCATGTTCGGAATTGTTCGCAGGTAGGCGATGTCGAGCAACCCGTGATGCGTCGGTCCATCTCCACCGACGATGCCGGCGCGGTCCATCGCAAACACCACATCCAGATTTTGTATGCAGACATCATGCACAATCTGATCAAAGGCGCGCTGCAAGAAGGTCGAATAGATAGTGACTACGGGCTTCAAACCTTCGCAGGCCATTCCGGCGGAAAACGTCACGGCATGCTGCTCGGCGATCCCGACATCAAAGGCGCGCTCCGGAAACTGTTCGAGCACCATGTCAATGCCTGTTCCGTCCGGCATCGCCGCCGTCAACGCGACTATTCGATTATCCTTCGCCATCAACTCGCACAACGTTTTGCCATACACCTGCGTGTATGTCGGAGCGGACGAGGCAGACTTGACCGCGTTTCCCGTAGCAATCTCGAACGGCCCCGAAGCGTGCCACTTGTAGCGGTTCTTTTCAGCGGGCGCGTAGCCTTTGCCTTTGGTTGTCAGGGCATGAACGATCACCGGAGCATCTTTGATATGTTGCGCTTCACGCAGCGCCTGAACCAGTG
>JACCTF010000942.1 GCA_013812565.1 Pyrinomonadaceae bacterium
CTGTCCCCGAGGATACTAACTGGCCGTGAGGTGAAGGGGATTGTCGAGATTCGAGTTATTAATGAGAATGGTTTGGGAGAGGTGGACCTTTGATGAAATGTAATGGGATTAGTAAGGTCATCATCACAATGGGTCTTTGCGGCCTCGCTTTCGCTCAGGCTGCGGGTGATTTAACTGCTCCACCGGCTGCCGCCGACCCCGCGGCGCGGGAGATTCGTGAGTACCAGCGTTTACTAGATGATGGTGATTTCAAGTCCACAGACGGATGGCAACTCAGGGCCGTCCGCGATGAGATTCGCCCACGGTCGTGGCTTGACGAGGCAGTCGGCCATCGTCGGCCCGGCGCGCTGGCTCTGTCCGGCAATGGCAACGCTGCCGCGGCTGGCTACTGGGAGAAAGAAGTCGCTGTGGAGACTGCTGCGGTCTATCGAATCACGACCTTTTACCGGCATCGCGGCGTAGCCTATCCACGGCAGACTGTCCACGCTCGAATAGACTGGCGCGATGCTGCCGGTAAACGGATGGGTCAACCCGATTACATAGCTGAATCCTATCCGGCAGGAGAGTGGCGCCGCGTTGATCGAGTGCTCCGCGCTCCAAAGGGCGCCGTTAAGGCGCGAATCCAACTTGGCTATCAATGGTGCGCGGCGGGCTCCGTTTGGTGGGACGACATACGCTTCTCGCGCATCGTGCCGCCTCCGGCACGCATTGTCCGGATAGCTACTATTTACCACCGGCCACGTGGCTATAAGACAGCAGCGGAAAACGTCGAATCATTCGCGCGCCTCATTGAGCAAGCGGCGGCGCAGCATCCCGACATTATCTGCCTGCCGGAAGCGATGACGCTCGTCGGCACTAATCTCAGCTACGTCACGGCAGCAGAAGTGATTCCGGGACCGAGCACCCAGCGCTTAGGGCAGCTTGCGCGTCAGCATCGCACCTATATTGTGGCAGGGCTGTTAGAGCGCGACGGTACAGCCGTGTACAACACCAGTGTACTAATCGATCGTGAGGGTCAAGTGAGTGGCAAGTATCGTAAAGTTTACCTGCCGCGCGAAGAGGTGGAGGGTGGAATTACGCCGGGCAATGACTATCCGGTCTTTGATACGGACTTCGGTCGCGTCGGGATGATGATTTGCTATGACTCGTTCTTTGTGGATCCGGCAAGAGTGCTGGCAGCAAAAGGAGCCGAACTGATTCTGATGCCGATCTGGGGAGGCGACGAATTGCTAGTGCGCTCGCGGGCGCTGGAAAACCACATTACGCTAGTCACCTCCAGCTACGACATGCGCACCGGCATTATCAATCCCCGTGGTGAGTTTATTGCCACGGGAAACAAGGATCATCCAATCGCCGTGACTGAGATCGACCTGGATCAAACATTCCCCGACATTTGGCTCGGTGATATGCGCGGGCGCTTCCATGCTGAGCGACGCAGTGATCTGCCTGGAGAGCCATAACCGGCAAATAAGATGGTGGTGGTGGCGACAACGCTTTCTGCCAAAAGACGCGATGAACTAGAGTGTCCGCTTCTTAAAATCGACATCTGTGAGGGGGATTGTCAACTTAAGTTGGTAAAGACATAGCCGTGACCAAATAGGACGGAATGAGGTCGAGCTTTGTTCACTACTGTGGTTCCTTACTCGTCTTCTCAAGCTGCCATCTGAACGCAACTCACCTCTCCCCACTGAGCGAATCTCAATTGCATCTCAATTCGGTACTGTCAGCAGATGTCGGCGTGGTCGGAAGTGTGATTGACGAGCCGCTCGAAGACGAAACCGCGAAGGATAACTACTGGAATAAAAGACGGAAACAGGAAGAAGAAGGCGGCAGCTAAACTTTAACAACAATCTGATTGGGAATGAAGAAACAAAAACTCGAACTGACTTGGATTGGCAAGGACGTGCGCCCGCGCTTTGAGTCGCAAATGATGATGAGCAATTTGAATGGAGGTAATTGTTATGAACAACGTGCAAGAGATTTATGTGAGTGCGGTGAGGATGTTGCCGACAAGCGAGCGATTGCGCCTTGCGGCGATGATTTTGAATGAGTGGACGGAGAGTGGCACGCCGACGCCGCATGATGAGATTGCCGCGTATGCCGCCGCGACTGCGGGCAGCGAGGTTGACCTTGACGCCGACCTCGAAGCGGCTGGTGTGGCGTATCTAATATCACTTGAAGGCGAGGCGCATTGATGAAGCACGGCGAGGTGTGGTGGGCGAAACATTGCGTCACCGTTTGAGCAGGAGAATCAAGCATGCAAGCAGAAAAGTTGGTGGAGAAACTTAAACAATTGCCGCCGGAGCGTGTTGCTGAGGTTGAGGATTTTATAGATTTTCTCACGCAACGCGATGAGCGACGGTTGACGCAGGCGGCGATGCAGATGTCGGAACATTCTTTCCGCCGTGTGTGGGACAACGAAGAGGACGCGGTTTACGATGAGCTATGACTTCGGCGATGTCGTGCTTGTGCCGTTTCCGTTTACCGACCAGACGGCGACGAAGAAGCGTCCGGCAATCATCGTTAGCACAGCGGCTTACAACAATGCGCGCCGCGACGTGGTGGCGATTGCCGTCATGAGTCAGATACGAACGCCGCTCGCGTTCGGAGAAGTCATCGTGGGCGATTGGTCAAACGCCGGACTGCTCAAGCCGTCCGTCATCAAGCCCGTCTTAACGACTATCGAGCAAGACTTAGTGCTGAACACGCTCGGACATTTGCAGACACCGGATACAGATGCCCTGCGACAAGCCTTACGTGTCATTCTCGGTTAGGCTGCTAAATTTTCTTTATGAAGAAGACGAAACTTGAATTGACGTGGATCGGCAAGGACGCGCGCCCGCGCCTTGAGCCGCGCATCCTGATGGAAGATGCGAAGCTCTCTTATCATGCGGCGCGGCGTGTGAGTGAGGGTGACGAGTTCGACAACCGTGTGATTTTCGGCGACAACCTGCTCGCGTTGAAGGCGTTGGAAGCGGAGTTTACGGGCAAGGTGAAGTGCATCTACTTGATCCGCCGTACAACACGGGTTCGGCGTTCACGCACTACGACGAC
>JACCTF010000957.1 GCA_013812565.1 Pyrinomonadaceae bacterium
ATCCCGCACCATGAGTTGATGCAGTGCGTGGCCCGACGGGTGTCGGACAAGCAGATGCTCAAACTCATCAAGGCGTGGCTCAAAGCGCCGGTCGCGGAGCAGGACGAGGATGGGAACCGGCGGATGAGCGGCGGCAGGAAGGCAAAGCGAGGAGTGCCGCAGGGCGGCGTCGCTACTCCCCTTACACAATAGACACATTTTCTCTTTCCATTTCCTTATTCCTCAGTAACCATTCCCTTTATGCCGCTGGTCGCAAGTTCGCGGTCTATCGCTGGCAACGTCCAGTGCCGGACCAACCTGCGCCACCATATATAAAGGACACTGAGGATACTCATCATGGGAAAGAGAAAACCTCCTCCACGAAAGTGGAGAGTTCACCTCGAATCTGTTTACCGCAGCGACCGAGACGAGCGGATCCAAAGAGCCTTCCATCTCGCTCTGCCACTCGCAATCTCACAAGCATCACTAAAAGTCGCAAAGGAGATAAAAGAAAATGAGTCACCCCACCATCGCCATCTACGCGCGCGTGTCCAGCGATAAGCAAGCCCAGGATGGAACCATCGAATCACAACTTGCTGCCATCAAAGACTTCGCTATGGCACAAGGCTTTCAGATCGATCACGATCTTATCTTCGCGGATAACGGAATCAGTGGCACAACACTAGCTCGACCGGCCCTTGATGCGCTTCGAGACAAAGCCGCAGCGGGTGAGCTCGACCATGTGTTGATCCTCAACCCGGATCGGCTGGCAAGAAAGTATGCCCATCAACTGATGCTGGTCGAAGAATTCCAAAAACTCGGTGTCGAGATCCTGTTCGTTAATCGTAAAATCTCTCACTCACCTGAAGATCAGCTGCTCTTGCAAATTCAAGGAGTGATCTCTGAGTACGAACGAGCAAAGATTGTCGAACGCCATCGTCGAGGCAAACTTCACAAAGCACGACAAGGCAACGTGTGCGTTTTGTCAGGAGCGCCTTACGGCTATGTCTACATTCCAGCTTCGGACTCGGAAGCAGCGCGCTATGAGATCCACGAACGAGAAGCTGAAGTCGTAAAGAACGTCTTTCATATGTTGATCGACCAAGGCCTGAGTATTGGAGCGATTGCACGTGCGTTGACCCGTGCCCAAATTCCTACGCGCAACGATGTCGGGCGGTGGGAACGCTCCGTTGTCTGGGCAATGTTAAGGAATCCGGCGTATACCGGCCACGCCGCCTATCGTAAGACGAAGGTGGTCGAGCGGGTGCGACCAACAAAACAAGCCTATGATCACAGCTTCTACCCGAAGCACGTACATTCCAGTACGCGGGATCGACCACGCGAAGAGTGGATCGAGATTCCGGTGCCGGCGCTCATCAGTGAGGACATATATAATAAGACACGCGCACGCTTGGAGGAGAACAAAAGGTTTTCACCACGTAACAATACGAAGTTCGAGTACCTGTTGAGCGGTTTGCTGCGATGCCAAGAATGCGGATATGCGCTCTACGGAAAGTCAGCCTCTAATTCAAAGTACAAACGCTGCTACTATCGGTGCGCCGGACAAGATGGTCATCGGTGGACCACTGGACGAGTCTGTTCATCTCACCCAGTGAGAGTCGAAGCATTGGATGATCTGGTCTGGGAGCAGACCCAACGGTTGATCGAGCAACCCGAGTTGGTTTTGAAGGAATATACGGCACGGGTTCAGCACAAACAGCGGCAACGCAGTGAGTACAAAGAGTTGATCGCGCAAAAGCGGAAAGAGATCAAGCAGCAGCAGTTGGCGAAAGAGCGGTTGCTTGATCTGTACCAAGGAGGGCGGGTAAGCTTGGCAGAGATCGAGCAACGCTTGAAGGCGCTCCGCGCCAAGATGAAGAAAGCAGCAGATGAATGTGCGCTGATCGAGAAAGAGGAAAAGGAAGAAGGACATCGGTTACAGGTCATCGAGCAGTTCACGGAGTTTGCGAAGCAGATAAAGTCGAACCTGACAAACCTACAATTTGAAGAAAGAAAACAGATCGTGCGATTGCTGGTTGAAGAGGTGAAGGTGAACACGAAGACTGAGGAAATAACTGTCCGCCACATCCTCCCGCTGGATAAAAAGTTTCCATTGTGTAAGGGGAGTAATCACTCCGCCCTGCGGAACGCCACAGTTCCCGCCTGCCTTCAGGATCATCTTGAGCAGCGCGAGGATTCTGTCGTCGCTGACCCGCCGGGCCACTTGTGCAAGAAGTGTGTGGTGCCGCACGTTGTCGAAGAAGCTCCGGAGATCGATGT
>JACCTF010000971.1 GCA_013812565.1 Pyrinomonadaceae bacterium
GAGTCGTTCACACCATCGAGCATCACATACTCAAAAGTTAAACGCTCACCGGGTTTGAGCGATGCCTCAAACTCTTTGCACGCTGCCATCAAATCATCAAGCGGCCAGCGGCGGTTGATCGGCATCAACTTATCGCGCAAGTCATCTGTCGGAGCGGATAGGGAGATTGCAAGATGCGGTCGATCGGGGAGCGTCGCCAGTTCGCGTATGCGCGGCACAATCCCGGCAGTGGAAACTGTGACTCGATTGGGAACAATGTGCAGACCGCCGGGTTCAGCCATGATGCTGAGAGCTTTCATCAGCGAATCAAAGGCGAGAAACGGTTCGCCTGCTCCCATCGCGACAAGGTTTGTTCCGCGCGGCGTCTCGGTGCCGACTCCGTATGCGTCATTAAGCGCGACGATAATCTGTTCAACAATCTCACCCGCCGTGAGTGTGCGAAGCAGACCGAGCTTTGCGGTTAAACAGAAATCGCACTTTAGCGGACAACCCGATTGCGATGAGAAACAGATGGTGTCGCGTCGATCTTCTGGAATGAAGACGGTCTCGACCGGAAGGTTGTCATGCGTTCGCATCAAATACCGGCGCGTACCATCCGTTGACAGGTAGCGCGACTCAACGGTGAGCGTCGCAGCGGTCGATTGCTCAAAGAGTTTGGCACGCAGACTCTTCGGCAAATCCGTCATCTCGTCGAAGTTGCGTAGCCGCCGATGATGTAGCGCCGCAAAGATTTGCCGGGCGCGGTAGCCCGGCTCACCCAGTTCTTCCATGAAGGAAGAGATCTCTGCGATTGATAAACCGATTAAGTGTACTGCCTTGTCCATTGATTCATTATGTCCGCTAATCATAAAACCCGCTGCGATGTCCCACTCGAATCACCGTCACCTCGCGTGCCCCATCATCTACCTCATAACCGACGCGCCAATTACCGATGCGGACACGCCATAGCCCTTCTTCACTCTTAATGCATCCGGCGGGGATTGTTAACGAGTGCATCAATCACGGCAGCGATGCGCTTGATAGTTCTCTGATCTAAATCATCAAGGTCCTTACGCGCCCTGCGCGTAAACACTATGCCACAAGGCTCAGTCATCAAGCTTCCCCTCTGACACCAATTCGTCTTTGATCTGCTCCCAGGGGATGCGTTCCTCGTTCCTGCTCTCACGGGCGACGCGGCTTAAATGCAGATCCTCCATCAGTTCTTCATAGTCCTCAATCGGAAGGATTACGGCGGTCTTCTGTCCCTCCTCGTTAGTAATGTACTGGAGATTCTTTGACATCATCTGATCAGCTTCTTTGGATGTGAACTTTAGCTCAGCGGCATTCACTGAACTGCTAATAAAGCTTCAGCGCGTAAGACTTCTGAAGTGGTGGTTTTGATGCCGTGCCGCTCGTGCGAAGTTGTTTAAGCTTACCGGGGAATATACTCCC
The DNA here is from genome assembly GCA_013812565.1 of Pyrinomonadaceae bacterium. Lineage (GTDB taxonomy): Bacteria > Acidobacteriota > Blastocatellia > Pyrinomonadales > Pyrinomonadaceae > JACCTF01. The sequence continues at coordinate 1,432 of JACCTF010000971.1, forward strand.
AGTGCCACGGCTCGTAAAAGTACGGATGAAACCCGAACTTGTCGGCGTGCTTGACGAGCCAGCGATAAACCGGCGTTTGGGTTTGCAAGAGACGATTGGCGTCCTTCGTATCGACAGGTTCGCCGCCGACATACAGATCGAGTGTGCGCCCCGTAAGATGCGGACTCTGACGGGCGAGTCCGGCGCGACCTGAAGTGGGTGACTTTTGGCGAAGCTGCTCTTGATACTCTTGTGAACGGAAGGCGGAGATGATCTTCAAACGCTTTTCGTTCGGTGCCAGCTCACCGTTGCGCCGCGTGGCGAGCCGAAGCGATGGGTCGGCGGCGGCGGCGGCCACCAATCTTTTGTAAGCGGCATATGTTTGGCGCTCAACCCGGCGAAACTCTTCGCCGCGCGACGGATCGTAGAAATCTTCGGGCGGCGCCATCACCAGTTGATCAGACGGTGGCGAAACGCGGTCTTTGATGCGACGGGCTTGAAAAGCGGAGATCATCCGCGACCACGTGTCGTCATCAAGTATGCCGCTCGGCGCAAGCTTCATGGATTGTTGCCAACGCGATAGCGCCGCCGCAAAGTCTTGCCCCGTGACCTCTGCTTCAGTGTCCAGCAAGCGGTGAATTAACGGAATATAAAGATTCCATCCGCGTTGCTGCTTGCCGCCAAAAACCCACTCAAGATTGGTGCTAAGTTTAGCGTTCTCGGTTGTCGCCGAATCAGGTTCGGAAGCCGTCGAATTGTTCTTGCTTGGAAAGGGTGCGACCGCTATCTCGCGAGTGGTTAATGATGTCTTTAGAATTTTACTTCGTGAAGTTTTATTAAAGTTAGCATCTGCTTCGATTGTTTGAGCGGACACCCCGCTTCGGGCAAGAGCCAACTTAACCTTGATGCTTAATACAATGACAGTCACCAGCAAAATCAATCCGATATACACCCACGCGCTCAATAACGTCTCGCTTGGCGTGGTGCTTGACGCTCTATCAACGTCTCCGCTTTTCCGTGTTCGCATTGAGAAGCCCCGCTTATGTTTAGCTACGATTTGTTAGCCGCACAGCTTTGACAAAATACGTGCAGATTCTCGGCAATTACAGCCGTGCGATTTCCTTCGACATCACGCGGCTGTAG
>JACCTF010000982.1 GCA_013812565.1 Pyrinomonadaceae bacterium
TCTCCAAATTGTTGAGTCGCCTGATTTAGATATGAAGATACAAGATTGAATATGCCGGCCTGACGAAACGAAAGGTAACAACTCCGCGCCCTTGAAGAAACGCGGCTTCCCCGGACTTTTACCGATGCTTTATCGTCATGACATACAGCGCAAAGCCGTATGGTGTTTCGCTACTTCTGCGTTCTTGATTCGCTTGAGAGCAAGTCAGGTGGATTCAGCACGCCACACAGACGGCAGCCTCGATTCATCAACTTCCAGCGTATCTCCGATTGGCAAAATGTGTATGATGCGCGCCCCCTGTTGCTTGAGCGGCACGGCCAGCAAGCCGACGCGATGGCAGTTCGCTCTTGCCACGCGCACATGCTTTGTGAGCGGATAGGATTCTGAGCACATTACGGCGACGCGCACCTCAGCCGCTAATTCCATAATGCGGTCAAGTCCGCGCGCCAACTCGGCGGGCGGCGCGAGTACCTTGCCGCCACACTCCGGCAGATGCTCATAGCCGATCCCGTGTTCGCGCAATGCTGCTGCGAGCACACGTTCGTTATACTGCGGCCAGCGTGAGCGCGCCCGGCTGCGCACGTCGCACACGAGCCGTATGTCGAACTGCTGTAACAGGCTCAGGAAGACGGCAAACGGATGACGACCATGACCGATGGTATAGATTATGTTTTCCATATCCGGTAAAGCCGATCTCACCATTCATCTTCATCCAAGTTCAGATATTGCGGCGGGGCCTCGCCGCGCTTTTCAAGAATCCCCGGCTTTTTGATCCTGGCATCCGGCGGGTCAATCTTCTCCAACCTCACATCGAATCGCCATTGGTCGCCGAAGTCAAAAAGATATTCCATTGACGCTCCGGGCCGGAGCGGTAGTTAAAAGCAGCGATAAGTGACAAGTGAACAGTGACAAGCAGGAGCAGAGACGGAACTGCTTTTTCGCACAAGCATGCGTGAGAATAGTGCAGGAATCGGACTGACCAAAGTCATTGTGGTCTTTCCTTGTCACTCGTCACTTGTCACTGTTAAGGAATTTACTTTATAACCGGAGAGAAGCCGCAGGAACTCAGGAACGTTAAAGGCTGTGACGACATTGGCGCGGCGAACCTCCGGCGGCAGCTCAGATTGAAAGCTGCCTAGATCGAACGATCTTTCAAGCTCTCGCCAACGCTTGACGACACGCGCCCCGACTTGCTCGTGACTGAACTGTAGAAGCGTCGCGGCGGGCAGCGCGCCCCTTAAAGCGAGATGCAACCCGGTGTGCGCGACGACTGCAACTTCGTACAACTCCTCAAGCAAGTCGCCGAGCACAACCGCGTAAACCTCACCCGCGCAATGTAACAACCCTGCGCGCTCACCACCCTCCGGTAACTCCTGATGGTTCCTATCTGCGTTGCTGAAATCGTGAATCTGTTCTTCATCGGTTCGCGTGACAAGCATCGTGATTCCGGTTGCGGCATCAGGGCGCGGCAGGCCGAGTTCTGCTGCCAGGCTTCGGGCGAGCCACGGGCGGATAGAGCGTCGCACTATGCGCGAGGGAAGCGCTCTCGCAGTCGTGTCATCCGATGCGCGAACAATCAATCTTCTTCCTTCCCTCACTACTGCGCGGCGAACGTGACCGCCGAGGAGGAATGTTCGTCCCGCCCGCGGCGACATAATGCCGGGCGTAACCTGTCCTAACCTTCGGCCGGTCGTTTCGTCGATCACATCAAGCGAATTGCGCGGCATGTCACTCAAGTTCGCGTAGATGGCTCGTTGCTCGTAGAGTTCCTGCCACTTGCGTGCAGGGCGGAGCGCGCTTCCGCGTGCCGCAGCAAAGTAATCATTTGAAACAAGATGCTCGATAATCCGATTGTAGTCAGCGCGTGAGATAAGCGGCACACCAGCGGGTGAGTGAAACAACTCGAAAGCATGTGCGGGTTCGATCTCTCCGAAGCGCGTTTGTTTGATGTAGGAACAGAGTTGTTGAACCACAACGGATGAACGAAAGAAGTAGTCGGATGGCTCTACCTGGCCGGACATGGCGTGGCGTAGAAGAACGTGAAAGAGGGCTTGCTCCGTTGCGTCGCGGTAAAAGCAGATGACACGTGTGCGCAAGGTGCGGCGATTGCCCCGCCCCGTGCGTTGCAGAAATGAACTGACGCCATCCGGTGGGCCAATAAGAATAACTAAATCAACATCACCGATGTCGATTCCTAATTCAAGTGTAGAAGTGGCAAAGCACAATGCCGCTTCAGCAGTGGCAAAATCGCGTTCGACGCTGCGGCGCACGCGCGCGTCCAAATTCGCGTGATGCACAAACACGCGGTCGCCGAAAGGCGTGCCTTGAGAAAAGCGACGCGCCAGCTCTTCGCACTCGGCGCGACGTTCGCAGAAGGCAAGCACCTTACGGCATCCACGACGCCGTAGGTCATCAAACAGCATGCGCAACGAATCAACGCTTGCTAATTCCAACACTTCCGCGTCGAGCGCACGCTGCCCGCTGACATGCACAACGTGCGGCTCGGTAAAGTAGCGCGCTGCAACACTGTCCGGGTCGCGGATGGTCGCCGACAAAGCACAAAACTGCACTCCGTCGTTATTCGTCTCGCCGCGTGCATAAGCGTAACTTCTAATGCGCCGTAAACGATTCAGCAGAATGCGCACCTGGTCGCCGCGCGCGGTGTTGTCATAGAGATGTATCTCATCGAGCACAACGGCGCGCACGTCTTTCAACATACGCGGGCGATTGGCAAGCAGCGAGTCGAAGGATTCCGGCGTGGTCAACAGCAGTTCAGGCGGACGCGACGAATTGAGCGCCGGCTCATCGCCGGTCTTGACGCGCATGCCCACACCGAGCTTGTTCATCGGTTGCTCCAAACGCCTGTAAAGGTCGCGTGTGAGCGCGCGGGTCGGAACGATGAATAATGTCCGAAGTCTAAGGTCCGATGTCCAATGTCTAAAGCCGGAAGTATGCAGCATGGATTTTTGACCTTGGACTTTAGACTTTAGACTTTGGACATTTTGGAGTTGGCGTTCAAGCAGCGGTGCAAGCGCGGCTTCGGTTTTGCCGCTCGCAGTGGCTGAGATGAGGATGCAGTTCCGACCGGCGAGCAGCGGGTCAATGGCTTGCGCTTGAATCTCTGTGAAGCGCCCGAAGCGTGAAAGAAGCGCGTCCCATGTGTGCGGCAGGCGATGCATAAACAAGTCCAAGGTTCAAGGTTTAAGGTTTAAGGTTCAAGGTGAAAATCAGGCGTCTGACTTTGGACTTTAGACCTTGGACTTTGGACTTCCGAGAAGGGCGCGGCGCAGTTCCTCGACGGCTTGCGTGGCGGTGAAGTCCGTGTGCGCGTAGCAGAGATCGTAGATTTCCGTCGCGAGTCGAATGGTTTGACGAAGATTGATGAGATTGGCATCGAGACATTGCAACAGTCCGTGCGCGACATCAAGATAGTTGTCGTTTGCGTCGTAGGCGTAAGCCTGGCGATGAGTCACATAGAGACGCGCCATCAGATCGTCGAGCGCTTCGGCGGGCAAATGCCCACCGAGCGTGAGTATCTGATCCTCATCCAACCAGCGCCGGTAATCGAAGGTGCTGGCCGAGGGAGTCATGGCAAACAGGAGCAGCAGTTGACTGCGTTCGGTAAGGCGAAACGGATGCGCGCGATGCTGATGCTGCAAATCGTCTTCGCTGAGACGCGCACCGGGGCGCGTGCCGAGCGCCGTATAGATCATCGCTTTGAAAAAGTTGTCGGCGCGTTCCTGCCCGCGCGCGTTCAATAAGCTGTAATGCTCCGATTCGTCAATCAGCAGGACGAGACCGGAATAGCCTGCCTGCGCGGCCAAGTGGCCCCAGCCGTTCAGCATGTAACAGTATTGGTCTGCGGTCGTCGTCATCTGTGACATCGCAGGCACCGGATACTCTCTGCTTTTAACTGCCAAGCCGTCGCGCACAGCTTTGATGAGAACCTTCTCGCCGGAGAGCCAATCGAGTAGCAGATCAAGGGCTTCGCCGCTGGTATTGCGCATCATCGAATAGTTGTAGAGGGCGGTGCCGAAGATCGTGCCGCGCAACTGTTCGGCGAGCGCGGCGAAGATCACCGGTTGAGAGACGATGCGGTCAAGCAGCGGCGCGAGCGTGCCGGTATCGATTGAATCGGGATAACGTAAATGTTTAATCAGCGAATTGTAGATGCGTTGCGGTCGATTCGGCGGCACCTCGCGCAGATCAAGGCTCGTCGTGGCGGTCAGGAAGTTACGCGCTAAAGCTTCTTGCGCGGCAAGCTCGAAGAAGTGGCTTTTGCCGGTGCCGTATTCGCCGAGTACGACGCGCACATCACCGCCCGTTCTTTCAACTTCATCGAACGCCGTTTGCAGACTCGCTCGCTGCTGCTCAACACCGACGCTCAATTCGCGTATGCGCCGGAGCGGCACGATGCCGTAGCGCAACGCTTCGATGGTGCGGCGCGCTTCGAGTCGC
>JACCTF010001015.1 GCA_013812565.1 Pyrinomonadaceae bacterium
CCGTTGTAGTCGGCCGTCACTAAGTCTTTTTTGCCAGGCCCAAGCCATTCGGCCCGATCAAAAAGCGGTTTGTCATTCGATCCGATATTCTTGAACAGGTAGATACCATTCGAGGGGCGGTCCGGGCAGCCCACGATCAAATCCGTATCTCCATCTCCATCCATATCGACGGGCGCCGGATGGGCCCAGAGTCCGACGGCAAGTTTGCCACGGACCTCCGCCCGGCCATAAGTTATGCGCTCTCCCGCCCCAATCATGGCGGGCTCCACCATCCGCGCCGTCTCACCGCCACGCAAGGTGTCAAAATAAACGTGGTAGTTTTCGGCTCCCGTTGAGATCCAACTGATCTTAGCATGGGGGACTTTCCAGTCCACCTTGACAGGGATCGCGGGTGAGGAACCGGCGGCGGCGAGCACGCGAACAGAGTCAGCGTTAAAATCTTCCGGGAGTTTGACCGTCAGCCATACCGGCCGAAGTGGCGGCACCGTCGATCGCTTGACAATGCGGTAGCGGTTAAGAGTTGGCCACGCGGCGTCGCCTCTCCGCTCAATCACGGTCTCTGGCTGGAGTGGGAGCAGTAGTGCCAGAACGATCGTTAGAAACTGGGTAGCCACACAAGACATGTCCTTGATACTCCTCTGAAGTATTTATAGCGCGCCGGTTGCTCGTTATCGCAATTGCTCGAAATCAAATTGGCAGCAGGCAGCCGAAGGCCGAGTTCGGCCGCTCCTGGTTGTATACCATTTTCGCTGGTATGGCGAGGGTGTGACCATAAACTTAGGAAAATAGTATCAGGAATTTATAAATTTGACGTAGTACCAGTGACCGAACTGCTCTATAAGAGTATCCGACATAATCATTGTTGGTTCATCAAACAAAAGCAGGCCGCCGAACCTTCAGCGTCGCAGAGAACAGAGTCAGTATTTCGCCAACCCTCAATAGAGGTACGAGCACATTTCGCATCCACAGATTGCACAGATTGCAAGGCCCGCCCTTGTCTGCGGGATAGGTGAGGCGGTCTTTGTGCAGGAGTGTTAGTTAACAAGATTACCGATACTTGTCGGTAAAGGCATGACAGTGCAGCGCAGGCCACACCTTTGATAGAAATTGAGGGAATTATGGCGACGACCTCTTTGAGTACTTTGACGATTGCGGCAATGCTAACTTTGACAATGTTGCCTACCCTCGCCACCATGAACGCCACACCAAAAAAGAAAACATCAACTCAGGCGAAAGTAAACAAGCGCTTCGCTCAGACAAAGACGGACGGCTCGGAAGTTATTCTAATAGGCCATGCGAAAGTCGCGGCGGGATTCAGCAAAGGAGCCGTGCTGCTAATCCATGACAATTACAGAATTCACGCGGGGGCTAGAGATCAGGGAGGCCTCCCTGAAGTTCATGAGCATGACACTGACATCTTCCATATCTTGGAGGGGAGTGCGACGTTTGTAACAGGCGGGGTAGTGGTCGATCCGGTCATCCCCGCGCCCGGTGAAATTCAAGGTAAAGAAATCAAAGGCGGAGAGACGTGGCAACTTGTTAAGGGCGATGTAATCGTTATTCCGCCGAAAGTCCCCCACTGGTTCAAAGAAGTTCCCGGCACGATCAAGTATTTTGTGGTCAAGGTTCGCTAAGGCTGTCTGGCTTTCGGCATCATCAACTTTCGCCAATTAAGACTTGTCGATTGGCGGCGTGCCGACTTCGAGAGTTACCGTCAAAGTAGTAAAGCGTTGTGATCGAACAGTAAAAAGCCATGCATCAACTTAATATAATTCCCAGCTTGAATATTGCCCCCATCGCCCGCGAGCCGCGTGCGTTTCTGGGCCGCCTCAAAACTCAGACAGTTCGGCCTTGGTTGATTCAGTTCTGCCTCGCAGCCTTAGTTATTAACAGTGCAGATTCTGTGAAAGCTTTTCAAGCGGTCAGGGGCCTTGCTGCCAAAAGTGGAACGACGCGGGTTCCCGGTGTTGTCATCGATCACATTCCAGGCGAAACCGGCATTTATATCGGCTCGCCGAGTATCACCGTCTTGCCCAACGGAGAGTACCTCGCTTCTCACGACTACTTCGGCCCGAAGAGCACGCAAAATCGCACCGCCGTTTTCGGTTCGCGCGACCAAGGGAAAACATGGGAGAAGCGCACCGAACTTGAAGGACAGTTCTGGTCAACTTTGTTCGTCAACAAAGGGTCTGTCTATTTGATGGGAACAACTGCTCACTACGGCTCAGCCATCATCCGGAGATCCGCTGACAGCGGCCGGACGTGGACCGATCCAAAGGATAAAAACTCCGGCCTGCTGCTCGACGACGGCAAGTATCACTGCGCTCCGGTTCCGGTAGTTGTTCATCAAGGACGCATTTGGCGGGCGATGGAGGACGCTCTAGGGCCGGGAGGGTGGGGCAGCCATTTTCGCGCCTTGATGATGTCCGCCCCTGTAGATTCCGATCTGTTGAAGGCAGAAAGCTGGATCATCAGCAATCGCTTGGAAAGAAACCCCGAATGGCTGGGAGGCAAATTCGGCGGATGGCTGGAAGGCAATGCGGTAGTCACCCCCGCCGGAAAAATCGTTAATATTCTACGCGCCGATTACCGGCCGACGGAAAAGACGGACGAGGAGCGAGCGGCGATCATTGAGGTCAGCGCTGACGGTAAGAAGATCACCTTCGATGCAAAAACTAATTTCATTAAATTCCCCGGCGGCTGTAAGAAGTTCACGATCCGTTACGATCGGAAAAGTAAACTCTACTGGTCGCTGACCAATTATGTCCCGGAAGCACATCGCGGTCGGAACTCGGAAAGAGCGCGAAACACCCTCGCCCTTGTTTCTTCGCCTGACTTGAAGATGTGGAAGGTCAGATCGATTGTTCTCTATCACCCGGATGCGGAAAAACACGCGTTTCAATACGCCGACTGGCAGATTGAGGGAAGCGATCTGATCGCCGTCTCGCGAACTGCATTCGATGACGAGACGGGCGGCGCGCATAACCAGCACGACGCCAACTACATGACTTTCCATCGTTTCGAGAAGTTCCGTGCGCTGACGCTTAAAAGCCTTGCGGCGAATGAAAGATAACGATCATCTGGACCATCAAGATCGGCGTCATGAGCGACATCCAACAAGGGGTCTCTACAAAGCTGAAACTCCAATCACTGAGGTGACTTACCATGAAGCGAGCGAACTTCGTTCTTCTTTCCGTTTTAATGCTCACGATAGTCTGTTGTGCGGCTGCGCGTGCGCAGTCAATCTTCGGCTCGATCCAGGGAACGGTGATGGATGGAAGCGGCGCGGTGCTGCCGGGCGCGTTGGTCAGGGCCCGCAACGTGAACACGGGCGGGACGAGCGAAGTACGCACTAATGAAGAGGGGCTTTATTTCCTCGGCGAATTGCGACCGAGCACTTACGACATAGAGGTTGAAGCCACAGGGTTTCAGAAAACCCTGCAAAGCGGAGTGACGCTCCGAGTGGAAGACCGCTTACGCGCCGACTTTACGCTCACACCCGGACAGATCAGTGACGTTGTTGAGGTGAGGGCGGATGTGCAGTTGGTGCAGACGGAGAGCAACACGCTCGGGCGAGTGGTCGAGGAGAATACCATCAAACAATTGCCCTTGTACGGGCGCAATGCGTTTGAACTCGTCTTGCTCACGCCGGGGGCACAGAAGACTGACGCCGATGAGCAGCCGCGCCTGAGCGGGGGGCGCGCGCGTACCGGCGAGATAGTGCTCGACGGCGGTTCGATCACGACGCCGCGGCGCGGCCAAGTTTTCACGCAGCCCAACCTCGACGCGATCCAAGAGTTTAAGGTTCAGACCAACGGTCTCTCGGCGGAATTCGGACGGACCGTCGGCGGTGTGGTTAACGCCACGCTCAAATCCGGCACCAACGACATTCACGGTAATCTATTTGAGTTCCACCGGAACAACAGCATCAACGCGCGCAATGTCTTTTCGCCGCGCAATGCCAAACTGATTCAAAATCAGTTCGGCGGGATGGTCGGTGGGCCGATCATTAAAAACAGATTGTTCTTTTTCGGAGATTATGAAGGATTTCGTCAGGCGAGCGAATCGCTTATCAACCGAACGCTGCCGACCGTAAGGATGAAAAGCGGAGATTTCGGCGAACTTCTCGGGGCGGTGGTTGGTAGAGACGCGTTGGGGCGCGACGTGCGGCGCAACCAGATTTTTGATCCGGCGACGACGCGCGCCGTGACCGCGGGACAAATCGATCCGGTGTCGGGACGGATGGCCACTGCTTCAGGGCTTGTGCGCGATGCGTTTACCAACAACATCATTCCGACGAACCGCTTCGACGCTCCAGCTCAAAGGCTGGCGGCGCTTTATCCCGATCCGACGCAGCCGGGTCTAGCGCAGAACTACACTATGCTCGTGCCGATCGGACTCCGGAACAATAAATTCGATGTGCGCATCGACTGGCGCGCGACGGAAAAGGATCTGATCTTCGGGCGTTACTCGTGGGATCACCAATATAGCGACACAGCGCGGCCGTTTGAAGCATCAAGTTCCGGCGGCGCACGCGGCAACTTCAACCGGTATTTGACGGGCGCGCTCGGCTGGACGCGCACGCTCACCCCGACGACGATCAACGACGCGCGTTTCTCGTTCTTTCGCGGCGTTCAAGAGCGCCGGCTGAGTCTCAACATCGGCAATCAAATCGGCATCCCGAATCTGAACATCGTCGGGTTGCCGGTGATCGCGGTCGCTGGTTACGAAGGTCTCGGCGATGCGCAGGCCTTCAACCCAGTCGAAAATCAATATCAAATTCAGAACATCACCACCTTCGTGCGCGGCAGGCACATCATCAAGGCGGGCGCTGATTACCGCAGTTTCCCGATCAACGACTTGCAGTTGCAATTCACCGGCGAATATACCTTCACCGCCAATCAGACGGGCGACCCATCCAACGCCGGTGCCACCGGTAACCCGGTCGCCAGTTTGCTGCTTGGTCAGGCTAACAGCTTCAATAACAGCACCCTGCGAGGGCGGTTTTATTACCGCTCGAAGTATTTAGGCGCATTTGTGCAGGATGATATTAAGCTCAAGCCGAGCTTTACGCTGAACGTCGGGCTCCGTTACGACGTGGAGCAAAACCCGCGCGAGATTCGTCAGCAGGGATCGAATTTCGATTTGGCGCAGGGCCGGCCGGTGACGATGGCGGAACTGGGACGCGACTTCATTCAATTCACCGACAAACTCAATCTCGGCCCGCGCGTCGGATTCGCGTGGCAACCGTTTGATCTGAAAAAGTCGGTCATGCGGGCGTATTATG
>JACCTF010001017.1 GCA_013812565.1 Pyrinomonadaceae bacterium
CATTTGGTCGATAGAAGAACTGCTGGAATTCCATGATTAATGCTCTTCCCGGACAAAAGGATCACTACCCAATGTTGAACTTCTGATTTTTTACTTGCATTAAAAGGCAACAGGCATATTATCTCCCACAAAGGCCGGAACAACGAATCCAAATTTTTCAAGTTTAGTGGATCGTTCGGTAAGTTGTTGAAGCTGTTGTTAGTTGCATAAACACGTTTTTCAACGTGCCTGGCACGGCAGTTTCGGCAATCGATTTCTGTCGTCAAAAATCATTGGAACTTACCGTCTAACCCACTTGCTGACCCGTCGCGTGATCATAGTCCCTCTCATGCGGGAGGGGGTCACAATCTGCTAAGGGTATGCTACAAGGAGGTTGGGGAATGTGCGACACGTTTACCAGTTCTCTCCGCACAGCTTTGTGCGTGTTTATCCTCATGCTGGGGCTTGGCATGACAGCCAGCGCTCAGTTTCGGGCAGGCATTCAAGGCGCAGTGACGGACCCGCAGGGGGCGGCAATTACCGGCGCGACCGTCACGTTAACCAACAAGGAAACTAATCGGACACAACAGGCTACAAGTGGCGATGAAGGATACTACCGCTTCGACCGACTCGCGCCCGGCCAATACATGATCACCGCCGAGCAGGCAGGATTCAAGAAGCAGGTGCTGGAGAGTGTAGTCGTTGATGCCGAACAGACGCAGGGCATTAACATCCAGCTTGAGACGGGCGAGGTCACGGAAACGGTCACGGTCTCTTCCGAGGTAACGGAACAGCTCCAAACTGAAAACGCAAACATTGATGGATCGATCTCCGAACAGGAGATTCTGCGCCTTCCTCAAGCCGGGCGCGACCCGTATGAGCTGGCCCGTACGGCCCCGGGCATCTTTGGCCTAGGAGCGCGTAGCGGCAGCGGCGACTCCGTCCGCCTACCCAATTCATCTGGCCCCGGCGGCTCAAGCAATTCCGTCTTCCAAACCGAGAACCAGGTGCCGATCAGCGCCAACGGCCAGCGCGTCTCAGCCAACAGCTTTGAGATCGACGGCGTAAGCGTCAATAGTCAGGCGTGGGGCGGTGCGGCCGTCGTCACCCCGAACCAAGAATCGGTTAAAGAGGTGCGCGTGGCGTCAAGCTCTTACTCGGCGGAGAACGGGCGCAACACCGGAGCTTTAATCCAGGTTGTCTCGCAGAATGGAACGAACGACTTTCACGGAAGCTTGTTCTTCAAGTACAACGAACCCGCTCTTAACGCTTTCAATAAGTGGGGAGGCCCTTCTGGCGGGAGTCCACGGCGCAACGAAAAACGCTTTCGCCAGTATGGCGGCTCGATTGGCGGTCCCATCTATCTGCCGCGCTTCGGCGAAGGCGGCCCGGCTTACTGGAGCGGCAAAGATAAGCTCTTCTTCTTCTTCTCATATGAGACCGTTCGTAACAGAACCAATAACGTCGAAAACAAGTGGATTGAAGCGCCGGAGTTTGGGCAACTCCTCTTGAATCAGCGCTCTGGCACTCTCGCCTCGCAAATAGTAAACACGCCGGGCATGGCGCATCGAGTCCTCAGCGTAATTCCTAATGATTGTGCTTCAGCACACCCCACCCTCGCTGATCCGTTGAACTGCAGAGTGGTGGCGGGCGGCCTGGATATTGGCTCGCCCACGGGAGTACGCGGCCAGAGTGTGGCTAATCAGGTCGGCGGCGGCTTGGACGGCATCCCGGATATACGGTTCGCGCAGGTCCTCTTCCCATCCAACAATAAGTCGCAACAGTTCAACGGGCGCTTCGATTTCCAAGCGACCAACAGCGACTTGGTTGCGCTGAGCTTTTATTACACCCCGAATGACACTACGTTCTCACCCAATGGCCGCCCAATTCAGGATTTCCTTTCCGCGCGACGCCACACGGCGGGCTCTCTGCTCTACACCCGGACGATTTCTCCGACCACGCTCAACGAAGCGCGCTTCAACGTCACCCGCTGGTATTTCGACGAATTTGCGTCTAACCCCAACTCGCCCTGGGGCATACCGCACGTTAGAGTTGCCGATTTTCTTCCTGAAATCGATTGGGCACCCGGGGGAGCCGGTGTCTTTTTCCAGACCTCTTACAATTTCCGCGACATCTTGAGCAAAGTGGTTGGTAGTCACGGTTTGAAGTTTGGGGGTGAGGTTGCCCACGAACAGAATAACGACACGGTCGCATGGGCCGCGCGACCGGACTACTTTTTTGGCAACCTCTGGAATTTTGCCAACGATGCGCCGGTCAGGGAAACAGGCCACTTCGATCCGCGGACCGGCATCCCGACGGATTTAAAGAAATACATCCGCGGTAACACTTACTCCCTCTTCGTGCAGGATGATTGGAAGGCACGACCTAATCTGACCCTTAACCTCGGGCTGCGTTGGGAATACTTCGCGCCTCTCAAGGAGAAGTTCGGAAACCTAAGCAATTTCATCTTAGGTTCAGGTCAGAATGCGCTTACCGATGCGAGGTTCGAAGTAGGCAAGCCACTCCACGAACCCGATCGCAATAACTTTGGGCCGCAACTTGGTTTCGCCTGGAGTCCGCAATCAATCATCGGGCGCGACGTTGAAAACAAACTTGTGCTGCGCGGCGGCTTCGGCATCGGTTACAACCGCATTCCGCAGGCGATCACTCTCAATGGGCGATTAAACCCGCCATTCCTCGGCCAGTTCACTATAGAAAACAGGGAACAGATCCTGTATACCCTCGGTCCCAGCCTTACTTCCCCCTTCGGCTATCCGTCCAATCCGAGCACCATCTTGCGGTTTGACCCGGCGACAAACATCCCGCTTCCCACGCCAGGGGTGGCGAGTCCCAATGTAGAGACAACGCAGCAGGACGTGCCCAATCCTTACTCATACCGCTACTCGCTTGAAGCGCAATACGATCTTCCGAGCAATTGGGTGGCGTCGCTTGGTTATCAGGGCAGTGGAGGGCGGAAGTTCCCCCGCGTCGTCAACTACAGCTTGTTCGTTCCGGCCAGCCCGCGCCTCAATAGCGTCAGGCTTATGTTGACCGACGTCAACATGAACTTCAATGCCATGATCGCGCGCCTGTCGCACCGGTTTTCAAACAGCTTCGATCTCAACGCACAATATCGCTGGAGCAAGAGTATTGACACGTGCTCCGACGATCAAAATTGCGTCCAGAGCTATCCTTTTGACCAGAGCACCGAGCGCGGTCCCTCAGATTACGATGTCACGCATGCCTTCACTGCGACGGGCTTATGGGATTTGCCGATTCTCAGAAATCGTCAGGACTTTGTCGGCAAGGCATTCGGAGGCTGGCAACTCAACGGCATCCTAACAACAAGTTCGGGCTTCCCGTGGACGCCGGTGTACGACATAGGTTGCGTTACCCTGACCGGCAGAGGAAATGTTTGCCCGCTGCGACCCATCGCTTATTCGGGTGGCGCGGAGCAAGATATGAGCAATGAAGCGTTCCAGCGGCCCGGTGGTACTTTGGGTACGGGCGCCGCTCGATTCTTCACGCCTCCTCCGGGTGGTGATGCAGCGATTCCGCCGCGGCCAGGGATCGGACGCAACGTGTTCCGTGGCCCAGGTTACTTCAACATCGATATGAGTTTGATCAAGCGGGTCGGACTTCCTGGATTCATGGGAGAGACGTCAGGTTTGGATCTGCGCGCCAACTTCTTCAACATCTTCAACAACCTGAACCTTGCGCCTTTCGGATATAACTCCGATAGTACCCGGGTTAATAATGTTAATTTCGGCCGGGCGACCGAGGCACTCTCCGGCCGCGTGGTTGAGTTTCAAGTGCGGTTGTCTTTCTAAGATTCGCGCTTTGACGGCGAGTTGCGCGGTTTATTTGAGCGTGAGCGGCGGCGTGGGTTGGTGTTTACCACAGAGGCACATCGGAACGATGAACTAGGAACGATGAACGATGAAGTAAGAACCAGCGGTCTCCTTGATTCATCGTTCATCGTTCATCGTTCATCCTTGTCTTTTCCTGTGCCTCTGTGGTTGGTCTGCCCCGCCTGCCACACACAACCTATAATACGTAACGCGGCGCTGATCTTGACCTTGTTGGCGTTTTGTTCGTTGCCCACCGGGGCAGCGCAGAACCGCTCCGCGTCCGGGCAGGATTTCGATAAACTCGCGGCGGCAGCCGTTCAAGCACGCGACGCCAACCGCATAGACGAAGCCGTTGCGCTGTATCGTCAGGCGCTCTCTTCGCGTCCCAAGTGGGGCGAAGGTTGGTTTTACTTAGCGACGCTTTTGTATGAGCGCGATTCTTTCGCCGAGGCCGCTTCCGCTTTCAAGCAAGCGACCGAACTTAATCCTAAAGTCGGAACGGCGTGGGTGATGCTCGGGTTATCCGAGTTCAAGCTTAATCGTTACGATGATTCGCTCAAACATATCCAGCAGGGCCGACGGCTTGGCATCACCGATAACCCGAATCTCAGAAGCGTGATGCTTTACCATGAAGGTTTGCTGCTGCTGACCAAAGGTGACTTCGAGACAGGGCAAAAGATGCTCGGCTCTTTGAGTCGCGAAGGCTTTAACAGCGAAGATCATATTATTGCGCTCGGGCTTGCAGTGCTTCGCCTTCGCCCATCGGATCTGCCTTCGGCGGAGTCGGCCACCCGTGAGGCCACGGCCCGCGCGGGTCTGGCCGAACATTTCGCCGTGCAAAAGAAGTTCGACGAAGCGCTACGCGAGTACGAGCGGTTAGCGGCTGACTTCCCGAAGGTGCAAAACGTTCAGTACGCTTACGGGCGTTATCTGCTCTTAAGCCGTGACGATGAGAAAGCCATCGCGGCGTTCCAGCGTGAGATAGAAAATACCCCCAACCATCTGCTCGCCCGGCTCTGGATCGCCGACACTAAACTCAAGCTCAAGGACTACGCCGGCGGGTTGCCCTACGCCGAAGCGGCGGTAAAACTTTCTCCGCAGTTGCCGCTCGGGCATTACCTTCTCGGTTCATTATTTCTTGAAACCAATCAGACGACACGGGCTATTACCGAACTGGAAACTGCCCAAAAATCTCTGCCGAACGAGCCGAAGATATACTTCGCGCTGGGGCGCGCCTATCAGCGTGCCGACCGTAGGGAGGATGCCGAACGCGCGCGTGCAACCTTCGCCAAACTTAGTAAGCAGATGGAGGAAGCCACCAAGAATAATAGGAGTCCACAATGAGATTTGCGAAAACTACGAGCTGGCAGCTCAGTCTCGTGCTCATCGTTTCGGGGGTGATTGCGCCCGCTTCGCAGTCTGCACAGACGGATGTTGAGAAGCGAATCAACGATTTGATCGCCCGAATGACTTTGGAAGAGAAACTCGGGCAGCTTCAACAACTCGATGGTGAGGCGAACGGGAATTACCGACCGGAGCATCGCGACCTGATCCGCAAAGGCTTGCTCGGCTCAACGCTGAACGTACGCGGCGCGAGGAGAACCAACGAGCTTCAAC
>JACCTF010000355.1 GCA_013812565.1 Pyrinomonadaceae bacterium
AGTTGCTGCGTGCGCCGAAAAGGAAGTCCGCGAAGTTGTAGAGCGATGCGTTCGCGGTGTTGGTGGCGACGCCCGCGGGGCGGCTGAACTGACCGCCGTAATTATCCTGTCCGTACTTCGGATGAAAATCTTCAATCTCGGTGTTGATCGATTGATACTCGTAGCCGGTCTTGAGGCTGTGTCGACCAAAGAGAAACGAGTAGTTGAAGCGCGGGTTAACAGCCGTCGGGTTTTGATATTGCGGATTGCTCGGTTGGCGACCGAGCGTTGTGTATCCGCCGATTGATTGGGTGTTTAATCCGCCGCCAACTGATGGATCGTCGGTCAATCCGGTGATGCCGTAGAGTTCGCGTATTGAACCGCCGCCGATTCCAGGCGGCGTTTTACCGGCCTCGGTGCGCGAGATGCCGAGGCGTACGTCGAGCACGGAGCTGGCCGTGACAGAGTAGGTGAAACCCAAGGCAAATTGTTGGTTGAGCACGCGGACGTTGGCGTTGCTGTCGCCGCCTGATGGACCGAGTATTGTTGGAGCCTCGAAGTTATTGACCTTGCGCATGCTTCCGCGTGCGAAGAGCGTCATCCGTTCGTTGAAGTTGTGGTCAATCTTCACGTCGCCCTTGTCGTTGAAGAACTCGCTGCGCGGCAGATTCTCAAAGTTTTCTGAGATGCCGAGGCTGCCCGTGCCGGTTCTGTTCGTCGCAGGCAAGTCTGCCAGGACGCGTCTGGCAAATGGTGTGATCTGATCTTGTGGAATGACGCCGTTGTTATAGACGCTGCTGGGATCATTGAGTCTGTAAGGATTGCGAATCGGGATCGGCTGACCTTGCGCATTGCGGAAAATCCCCTGGCGTTGCTCAAGGCTCGGAAGCGTCGCGAAACCTAATTCCTTTCTGATGCGCCGGTAGCCTTCGTAATCGACGAAGAAGAAGGTGCGATCTTTTCCGCTATATAGCTTTGGGATGATGACGGGGCCGCCGAAGGTCAGGCCGAACTGGTTCTGAATTAGCGTCGGCTTGACGTTGTTGCGCGGCTTGAAGAAGCCGGTCGCGTTAAGCGATGTGTTGCGTATGAAATCGTATGCGGTGCCGCGAAACTCGTTCGTGCCGCTGCGAATTGAGGTGTTGATGACCGCGCCGCCCGCCCGCCCGAACTCGGCGCTGTAGTTGTTAGTTTGAACTTTGAACTCGGCGACGGCATCGGGTGATGGTTGAACCACTTGGTTTGAGAAACCCTGATTGCTCGTTCCATACGAGTTGTTATCCACGCCGTCCAGAATGAAGTTGTTTAGGGAGCTACGCAGACCGTTGACATTGAACGACGCATCGCGCCCGCCGGAGCCGGGATTGTTAAGATTCGATTTGCGCACTCCGGGACTGAGCAAAGCGAGATCGGCGTAAGCTCTGCCGTTCAAGGGAAGGTTGACGATCTGCTCGCGCGAGATGATCTGCCCGCGTTCGCTCGTGTCGGTTTCAAGCAACTGCGCCGACCCTGTGATCACGACCGTTTCCGAGACCGAGCCGGTCTGCAACGTTAAGTCCACACGCTGCCGGGCGTTGACTGTCGCGATAACGTTATCGGCAAGCGCCGTCGTGAAGCCCTGCCTTTCGGCGGAGACTCTGTAAGTCCCGATCTTGACGTTCAAGAACTGATAGCTGCCGTTCTCGTCGGTCTGCACGGTCGCGCTCGTACCAGTCTGAATGTTCTTTAAGGTCACGGCAACGTTTGGGACTGCCGCGCCGGTCTGATCGTTCACGGTGCCGAGCACCGTGGCGGTGTCAAACTGTGCTTGAGTTTGCTGTACGCTGCTGAGCAGGATGATAAACGAGAGAAACAGAAAGACGAATGAACGGATCGGGGTCGCCGTTACCTTCATGGGAAATGCTCCTTGTTGGTTGTATGGATGTTTGTCGCGCCCTGCAACCGAGAACGGCTCGGTTGATAATCTAAGCCCAATATGAGCTATAGCAAACGGATGAGTTAAAAACAAATTAATCGCAGATGGTTACACCACGGCTACGTTGGAGTTGCAACGATATTCACTTTCATTTCGCTTTGCAACATTGCGCACGACCATCATCGCCGCTCGCACCCAGCACGTCAGTTCGTTGGCGGCGAGCAGACGGCGAACCATGTAAGTGTGCATTTGAATTATTCAGAAGAAGCTGAGTCCAACTCGGAAGTAAAATGCAGAATAGATGCGCTATGTTACAAAGGGGTTAATGGATCATGCTAGGTCTGTAACCGACTTTTAAACTGCCGGTAAAGATAAGTTAATCAATCTCAGATAGCCTCTCTAAGTTCCATTTGGAGGTTCGCTTCTTACGATCAACGCGCTTAGTTTTCATGTATGTGCAAGTGGGCGACCACAGAAGCGGCAAGAGATAGTAGCCGGATCAAATCCGGGCCATGGCGAGAGATGAGAAGACGAAGGTGTCCGATCTGTTGTGTAAGTTTACGCCCCGCGCGCTTGCGCTGCCGCTGGTGTAAGCGCATAGTGCTAGGACCATTACACCTTGCTTCGCTTTTACTCACCGTGTTGCTTATCGCTGCTAGATACGTTGGACTGCTCTGATCACATTTATTCTTTACGTGAGGAGTTAGACAATGATTGATGTTAATTCAATGGTTCGCATCCGCTACGGGCTGCGCAGAGACGACATTGCGGAAGTCGTCGGCACTAACTTTGAGGACAAGAAAACTCCCCTCCCGCTGAGGCGTTTCAATGTACGCTTCGCCGCCGGCGATGCAGATTGGTACGAAGCAGCAGCGCTTGAAGAATTACCAAAAGCAGTTAAAACAGCAGGTGTGGGCCGCCTGTAAACATGCCGTGACTCTTCAGACGACGGCGGAGCCTCATTTGCGGAGTGCGAATTGGAAAGCCAATCTCTGCATTCCTCGATCCTCATCTCTCAATCCACACTCCACACTCCACACTCCACACTCCACACTCCACACTCCACACTCCACACT
>JACCTF010000365.1 GCA_013812565.1 Pyrinomonadaceae bacterium
TGCCTGTGCAGTCCCTCTCTGTGCCTCTACGGTTGTGGCCTGTGCCGATTAGTAATCGAGCCTCATTCCAATCTGCCCGGTTCGATTACCAGATACGCCGATTATTTGGCCGAAACGAGGATTGAGAACTGAGGTTTCAAAATTATTAAAGCGATGTCGATTGAAGGCGTTCAGCAACTCGGCGCGAATCTCCACTTTCATGCCTTCTCTGATCGTGAACGCTTTACGAAAACCAAAATCTTCATTCAGACTCCACAAGTCTCGAATATTCGAGGTGAACCCGGCAGTGCCGAGAGTGAATGGTCTGTGATCGGAAAAGACTCCGGGAACAACATAACGGAGATCCGGATTAGGCTGTGAGATGGTAGCAAAGTCGAAGTTGCTTCTATCGAAACCTGCCAGTAACGAGGAACCGCCCGGGTTATTCAAATCGGGTCGATTGGCGCGCCCGTTCCAGCCGGGTATGCCGCTCCCGGTGAAGCGAAGCGGAGTCCCGCTGGCATAGTTCCCGATGTAGCTGATGGTCCAGCCGCCCAGCACAAAATCCAAAACGCGCGGCATATCGCTCAAGTATCTTCTGTCCCTGCCAAACGGTAGATTATAGACAGTGGCGATTTTGAAGGTGTGCGTCTGGTCATTGTCGGCGATGCCTTTCTCAAGACTCAAATTGTAATAGTCCAGAGGACGCCCACCATTGTCGCCTCTGAGCGCACTCTCCATGTTCTGAATCGTCTTCGAGAGATTGTAGTTCCCGTAGATGCTCAGGCCGTTGGTGAGGCGCCGGTTAACCACAAGCTGGAGCGAGTGATAGCTGGAATGCCCCAGCGGCGGGTTGTGAGTGTTGAGGCCGATGCCATTTCTTGCCAGGTGCGGGTAGGGCACGAGCGCCTGCCACAACTGGCCGCCATTCTCTTGACCAAATGCCGGGTAAGGAAGGCCAGGCAGTCCAAATCTTTGAGCGTCCGCATCAGTCTTCAATCTGGTGACGAGGTCGGCCCCGAACCTCAGGTACTTCGGATCGAGCTGGTTCTTGTTCGCCAGGTTATTGTTCCAGAGACCTGTTGACTTGGCCCCGACGTAGCCTACATCGACAACCAGGTTGCCGATGATTTCGCGCTGGAGATTGATGTTCCATTGTTGAGTGTAAGGATTCTTTCCCCCCTCCGGGTCCCAGTGCGTCACGCCGCCGAGCCTCCATGACGAAGGATCAAATTGAGGCGCCACAAAGTTGCCCGGATAGCCATTGTCCCAGTTGAACACTGCGGTGTAGTCAAGCGGGTTGTTGATGTTGTTGGTGCCGGCAAACCCGCGCTGGAACGGCACTCCGGAGAACCCGTTGAACACAGCCGCGCTGTAGAACATGCCATACCCGGCGCGCAACGAAGTCTTCTCGTCGGGCGAGTAGGCGAAGCCGACACGCGGGCCGAAATCATTTCTATCGCTATCGACAAAAGAGCTCTTGCCGATTCGCCCCGGTCCTTCGCCGGCGAACACCACCGCTCCTTTCATTCCCGTCAGCGGATCAATGACGTTCAGATCGAAGTTAGAGCTGCGATCGGCGACTTCCGTAATCGGTGGTTGGTAATCGTACCGGAGGCCAAGATTCAATGTCAGCTTGCGGCTTACCTTGAAGTCATCATGAATGAAGCCGGCATAGTAGTAGGAGCGTCCGCCGGAAACCAGTGGAACTCCGACGTTGGCAGTGTTGACGCTACCCAGCAGGAAAGAAGCGAACGAGTGACCGACGAAGTTAACGCCGGGGATACCCGTTTGTGCCGCGGTAAAATTAAAAGTGCCGGCGAGATTACCCTGCGGTCGATTGTTCTGCTGGTTGCCGCGAACATCGAGGCCGAATTTTAGGTAATGCTGCCCCTTAGTCCAACTCACAGTATCGGCGACGCCCCATGAGTTGTATGCCTGAAAGTCATCCTGGGGATCGCCGAGCTGATCGAAACTGATTCCGGCTGGTCCGGAACCCCAGTTAATTCGCGGGCAGGGACCATCCTGCTTGACGCCTTTGATGCCAA
>JACCTF010000056.1 GCA_013812565.1 Pyrinomonadaceae bacterium
CTCTTGCGCTCCCGCAATCTGATGCGCGCTGCCGATCCAACCTGACAGCGTGCCAGCTCGCAACAACAATTCAGCTGCCGCCTTGTAGTCTAATCCATCAAGCTGCGGACGCTCACCGATTTGCCACCACTGCTCAAGCTCTTGGCAGGCTGCTTCATAGTTGCCGCCTTCCTCCTGCTCGCGGGCGCGTACGCAGCCCACCTGCACTTGTTTGCTCAAGCTAAACGTTGAATCCGCTGTATGTTTAACTCGTTGAGTGTCTAAGCCCAAAACACTTTCCTCTCTTACGTACTATTTTGTGTGTTAAACATGATAAATTATGTTTACAGATCGTAAACGTAGTGCTATAGTGTTTTTGCTTGTGGCAAGCATGTTAATGCAAGATCAAGCTTCATTACAATCCTCGCAACATCCTCAGATCTTTCATTAACCCCTCCAAACATCAACATTCTTCAGCCAAAAACCATTACGTCTTAAATCCACATATCCATAATATCCTAAGGAGATCACCCATGAAAAAGTTTAAACAGTTTGCAACCATGACCGTCTTAACGTTTGCACTCGCTTCTTCAACCTTTGCTGGCGATATATCTGGCGACAGAACTAGAAGTGGAGATATATCGGGTGATAGATCCAGTTCCGCGTATAGCTATAAAGCAGGCGATATTTCCGGTGATGGAATCAGTCCCGTGACCACAACGTGGCTGAGCATTCTACAAAGCATGCTGTCATTCGTTTAGATTGAGCTAACCAGGGTTAGGCAAGTAATCCCGGTAGTCGTCGATGAAACAAGATTTTCGCCCTGTCTCTCTACCCTTTCCTGTCACAACTGTCCGCCAGCCGATCTGACAGTAACCAACCCGTCAGACTACCCAGAGAAGGTCAAGCTGACCTTCTCGCAAAGGGTAGACCCTTTGGCTCGAATCGCAACTCACATGCCATTAGCGTTTGCAGTAGATCCCCTCAGCTCATTAGCGAACCTATTAGACCTCATCACTTGCTAACAAAGCGCGATCCAGGAGTCTAAACTCATCAGCTTCATTGCAATAAAATAATAGGCTGTAAAGTTCTTATTGCTACCGACTCCAAATCAGTCTGCACTAGCTACAAGCGCCGGAGTTCTCCGTTGCGCCCACAATTATCAGCATTCACACCTTTACCTTTGTCGCTTGCTGAAAAGCCTCACATTTTCGCTCTAGCTTGTTGCTCACGTGCTTAAAGGTAGAGTTAAACAGTGTGATCAGAGTTATGGGTCGTAACGATGTTACAGACTTTTGGTTGTAATAATTGTCACGTCCTGTGTAAAGCTTACCCGACAATTCTCATCCCAAATCCACCGGGCGTCATAATAAACACCGAAAGGCGCTTTCTGAAGCAACTGGTTCAATGGCACAGAATGTGCTTGTGTAACTACGGCAAGCACGAAAAACTTAACGTGACCCCGCCGCCTACTCACCTCTGAGCGTGGCCCGCCGCTGCGCCAATCGCCTGCCGAGCGTTCCTACTAATGTGCCATCCTTTCCAGAACCCAGCCAGTCGCTGGGTTCTCCTGCGTTTACGGCACTCATCCGAAAACTACAAAGCATTACTCCCCTTTGCTATCGCATCGTCTACTGTGCTGCTGTGGCTCAAGGGGCTTACTAAAAGGTGCGCTCATGACAGACATTGTCACTTGGAAAGTGACAATTTATGTTTGTTGCCGACGTGTGGAGAGCTTATAGAGAATGCTCCTTCAGTGTTGAAGCGGTTGATCAAAAATTTACGCCGAAGCAGTTAGGAGTACGAAGTTCGAAGTTTAGAGGAACGTCAAGCGTGCGTGTTTAGTAGCTTCACACTTCGCGCCTCTTACGGTTTACGGTGTGCCGATAATTTAGCTTGGACAAAGCTTAATTTAGCCGCTAAACTCTGCCGACAAACTTCACTATAAGGAGCGCGTGAGATGAGGAAGGAAAAGATTACCCGCCGCGAGTTTATCGAGAAAACCACGTTGACCGTTTCTGCTGCCGCCGTTCTACCACCAATGCTCTCCGATGTAGCATCTGCCGGAGCGGCAGCTCCCGCCAAGCTGCCGCTCCGCGTGCTTGGTCGCACGAAAGTCAAAGTGCCGATCCTCGCCTTTGGGTGCGGCAGTCGCTTTCTAATGTACAAAGACGAACAGGAAGCGCTACAGATTCTCAACCACGTCATCGACCTCGGCGTCACCTATCTCGACACTGCGATAAATTACGGCAAAGGTTTGAGCGAGACGCGCGTCGGGCAAGTGATGAAGACGCGACGCAGAGAGGTATGGTTAGCGACCAAAGTGCCGGAGAGCGCTCGCACGCGCGACGGCGCACTGCGCGAAGTGGAGCAAAGTCTAAAAAGGTTACAAACCGACCATGTTGATCTGTTGCACATCCACAGTTTAGGAGGCGCAGATGATCTCGCCAAGATCGAGGCTCCCGAAGGCGCGCTGAAAGCGTTGTACGAACTGCGCGAACAAAAGGTCGCACGCTTCATCGGCATTACGAGCCATACCGATGGAGCGGTGATGGCCCGGGCCATCGAGCGCCATGATATAGACTGCGTGCAGATGGCGATGAACCCGGCCCGGGCGAACAACTTTGAAGCGCTCGCACTGCCGGCGGCGCGGAAGAAAAATCTCGGCGTGATCTTGATGAAAGTGACGGCGCAGGAGAAATTGCTCGGCGCAGGAGCGGGCAAAGCAGATGTTGATATGCTCATCCGCTATGCGCTGAGTCTGCCGGTGGCAACTGCTGTGATAGGCATGCCCAAGCCCGAGTTCATCGAGCACAATGTGACAGTAGCGCGTAATTTCAAGCCACTGAAAGCAGATGAAATGAACACCTTACGCAACCAGACAGCCTCGTCGCAAGCGAGCCTTGAACGTTTCTTCCTTGATCACCGTGACGACGCGCACGACGCACACTTGGCCTGAAGTTTACTCCACCCTCCAAGCGCAGTAGCCGACTGCAACCCTAATGTCTGCGGCAGTCGGCTACCGCATCCAAGCAGTTTGTTTGCAAAGAAGACTTTTGTATTCACCCTTATCACAAACTCCTGCCTCCAAACGCTGCTTGCTTCTCATAGTTTCATGGTCGAGCTAGGAAGACCTTCGACGGTTGCATACTGTAGACACCTCGTGTGGCTTGTGGCAGAACGATTCAAAAAGCAGCGGTGATTCCCAACCGATTCGCAAGGCAGCTTATAAAGCGATCTTTCTCTTCGGCAATAGCGCCACCGCCACGGCACCGAGCACAGCCATGCCGATCAACATTATAAAGCCTGTGGCATAACTATCAGTTGCATCGCGTAAGCGGCCAACGAAATATGGAGATAACGCCTCGGCTACTCCATCAGCCGTCAAGATGATTCCCATCAATCGCCCGAGGACTTTCACGCCAAACAGTTCCGCCGCCATCAGCGGAATAATCAAATACTCGCCGCCCAAGCCGATCCCGAAGATGATAGCGAACAGGTATATCGCGCCCGGGCGTGCGGCATAGAATAGAAAAGGGATCGCGGCGGCGATGAGCAAGTAAATCAACAGCATTACGTATTTCTTCGGGATACGGTCGGCCAACCATCCCATTAAAACGCGTCCTACCAGACTGAACATCAGCACCAGCGAAACAACGCCCGCAGCAGCATCTTGCGAATACTTTTGATCCAGGCTGAGAAATAGTTTGAGGTGTTGATTGGTGCCACCGACCGCTGCGATGGAACACATACTGCCGAGGGCCAGCAAGTAGAAAGATTTGCTGCGGAGCGCTCCGCTGATCGAAGCAGGTGGAGCGCTCTGCTTTCGCTCTTGCTCCACCTCTGGCGCCTCCTTGACGAAGAAGGCCATCGGGAAAGCGATAACGATAATCAACACTCCAAGCGTTCGCAACGCTCCTTGCCAACCAAAGTTTGCGATCAACCACACGGACAAGAGCGGCACCAGCGCGCCGCCGACGCCGATGCCTAGATAGGCAAAGCCCATCGCCTTGCCGCGAGCTTTATCAAACCAACGTGATAGAAGCACTTGATTCGGCAGCGGCCCGCCGCACACATAGCCGAGCGCATTGAGTACATAAAAGAGATAGAACATTCCGAGCGTCGAGACGGTGCTCAAGCCGACGAGCGCCAAGCCCGCCATCAGGATCCCGATTAACATCAACCTTCGCGGGCCAAAGCGGTCAATCATCCATCCGGCGGTAAAACCAAACAGCGGCCCTACAACCAGCTTGCTCAAGGCGTTGCCTGAAGTAACCTGCGTGCGCGTCCAGCCGAACTCGCGAACCATAAAGTCGTAGTAGAAAGGAAGCCCGTAGAGCGCGAGGCCCACGATGGAGAAGAGCGCTAGGAAAGAGGTCGCGGCGACTTGAATCTGTGCGGGGCGTGAATGTTCAACCATATATAGTTAATGAGAAGTCAGAAATCAGAAGTCAGAAGTCGGGAGTCAGAATAATCCGGGGAAGCCACTGCTTCTACTCTGTCTCCTGTGTTCATCGTGCATCTTTTTCCTTGTGCTCTCTGCGGCAAAAGCCGCCTTGTGCAACACCCATCTCTAATCTGCAGAAGATGCCTGACGAATTCGTGCAGCATAGGGTATTATCTCGGCACACTCAATAACCAATGCCTCTCGGATTTGAAAAACTTTGGAGGTCGCACGAACGTGCAAACAGTCGGCATCATCATGAACGGTGTGACAGGGCGGATGGGGATGAACCAACACCTGATCCGATCCATCGTCGCGATTCGCCAGCAGGGAGGCGTTCCCCTCGCAGACGGTCGGTTGCTTTATCCGAATCCAATTCTTGTCGGGCGCAACAAAGCGAAACTTCGCTCGCTCGCCGAAGCGCACGGACTGGAACGCTACTCAACCGATCTTGAGGGGTGTCTCCAGAACCCGGAGGACACAATCTATTTCGATGCCCAGGTAACTCCACGACGCGCCGCGGATGTGCGCGCGGCAATCGCTCACGGCAAGCACGTCTATTGCGAAAAGCCGCTCGCGGCAGACTTACGCTCCGCAATAGAGTTAGCTCACTTAGCTCGCGAAGCGAAGGTTAAGAACGGTGTCGTGCAAGACAAATTGTTCCTGCCGGGGATTCGTAAATTGAAGCGTCTGGTTGATAGCAGTTTCTTCGGACGTATCCTCTCGGTGCGCGGCGAATTCGGCTACTGGGTTTTCGAAGGCGATTGGCAAACGGCACAGCGCCCTTCGTGGAATTACCGCAAAGATGAGGGCGGCGGCATCATCACAGACATGTTTTGTCACTGGCGTTATGTCCTCGATCACACCTTCGGTCGCGTCAAAGCGGTGCAGTGCACAGGCGCAACGCACATCCCTGAGCGCGTCGATGAAGCGGGCAAACGTTACCAAGCTACAGCAGATGATGCGGCCTATGGTTCATTTGATTTGGAGGGCGACATCTTTGCTCAGATCAATTCATCTTGGACGGTGCGCGTCTATCGCGATGAACTTTTCCAACTGCAAGTAGACGGAACCGAAGGAAGCGCCGTGGTCGGGCTTCGTGGTTGCCGTGTGCAGCATCGTGTGAACACTCCCCGCCCCGTATGGAACCCTGACATCCCGAACCCTTTCAACTTTTACGAGCACTGGCAAGAGGTGCCGGATAATCAGGAGTTTGACAACGCTTTCAAGGTGCAGTGGGAGATGTTCTTGAAGCACGTTGCATGCGACGAACCGTTTCCGCATGACTTTCTGGAGGGGGCGCGTGGCGTACAACTCGCTGAACTCGGCTTGCAGTCATGGCGCGAGCGGCGTTGGTTGGATGTACCGGAACTGACCTTGTAGATTTCCCAAATATCACTATGTCTCAAGAACTGCTACTGCCCCGCTCAGACGGCACACTTGCTCAGTACCGTACTGGGCCACCCTCTGATTTTGTGCCGCCCGCCGAGCCGCTTCGCAGCCGCATTGCTTATTCAGCGGCACATGTCGTCTGCGATCCGCTAGCCCACTATAACCCTCTGTCAGATACGTGTCTCGATTGGGATGCGACGCTTGCTTACCGGCATTACTTGTGGTCACTGGGACTCGCCGTCGCTGAAGCGATGGATACGGCGCAGCGCGGCATGGGCCTCGACTGGATCACTTCGCAGGAATTGATCCGGCGTTCGCTTCGGGAAGCACGAGCCAGCGGCGGCCGTATCGCTTGTGGCGCGGGCACTGACCATCTCGTCCCCGGTGCGAACGTGACGCTTGATAAAGTAGAGCGTGCCTATGAAGAACAATGCAGCTTTGTTGAAGGCGAAGGCGGTCGGGTGATCTTGATGGCGAGCCGCGCGCTGGCCCGGTGCGCGGCGAGTTCGGATGATTACGCGCGGGTGTACAGTCGGATTCTCTTGCAAGTATCGCAGCCGGTGATTCTGCACTGGCTGGGCGACATGTTCGATCCACAGCTCGCCGGTTATTGGGGAACAAACAATCTCGATCAAGCGATGGACGTCTGCCTTGGTATCATTCATGAGCATGCAAGCCGCATCGACGGCATCAAGATTTCTCTGCTTGATCATGAACGCGAAATCCACATGCGGCGACAACTACCCAAAGGTGTGCGGATGTACACGGGCGACGATTTCAATTACGACCTGCTGATTCGCGGCGACGAGCATGGTTACAGCGATGCGCTGCTTGGCATCTTTGACGCGATTGCGCCGGCAGCCTCTGCCGCGCTGCAGGCTTTGGACGCGGGCGATAGCGAGCGCTATACCCAAATTTTACAGCCGACAGTCGCGCTCTCCCGCCACATCTTTCAAACGCCCACTTACGCCTATAAAACCGGCATCGTCTTTTTAGCTTACCTCAATGGTCATCAAAAACATTTCCGCATGGTGGGCGGACTAGAAAGCGCCAGATCAATCGCCCACTTCGCAGAGCTTTTCACGTTAGCAGATCAGGCAGGTTTATTACTCGACCCAGAACTCGCCGCCGAACGTATGCGCCGGGTTCTGGCACTTGCCGGAATTACTTAATGGTCAAAAGTCTAATGTCCAAAGTCAGGGATGCACCGTGCCCTTCAGCCATACAGCGCGTTCATCGACCTTACATTCCAACATTGGGCATTGAACTTTAGACATTGGACTTCTTTATGCAGCCATTCACTGACACTGCGCGCCTCAGCCTTAATCAGATGACGACTGAGCTGTGGAGTTTGCGTGAAGCCGTGGAAGGGTGTGCTCGTCAGGGCATTCCTGCAATTGGTTTGTGGCGGCATAAAATCGCTGAAGCGGGGCTTACGGAAAGCAGTCGCCTCGTGCGCGATGCGGGCTTGCGTGTGTCGAGCGTGTGTCGCGGCGGGATGTTTCCGGCATCCACTGCACGCGAGCGACAAGCGCGGATTGATGATAATTGTCGCGCGGTTGATGAAGCGGCGGCGCTCGGTGCTGACACGCTCGTATTGGTGTGTGGTGCGTCGCCGGATTGCGACATTGACGGGGCGCGCCGGATGGTCAGAGACGGCATTAGCCAAGTCGTGCTTTATGCCCGCGGGTCTAACGTGCGGATCGGCGTTGAACCGCTTCATCCGATGTTCGCCGCTGAGCGTTCGGTTATCGTCACACTGGCTGAAGCAAACGAGATCGCGGAAGAATATACCCCGGCGGAGGTCGGCGTTGTCGTCGATGTCTATCATTTGTGGTGGGACCCACAGGTGTACGTCGAAATCAAGCGCGCCGCTGGGCGCATCCTGGGGTTTCATGTTTCGGATTGGATTGTGCCCGTGCCGGATATGCTGATGGGGCGCGGGATGATGGGCGACGGCGTGATCGAACTGCGTCGTCTTCGTGAGGCGGTTGACGAAGCCGGATACGATGGATTCATCGAAGTGGAAATCTTCAACCGAGCAATCTGTAACATGCCCGGTGAAGAGACTCTTAAGTTGATGCAAGCGCGGTATCTGTCCTGTGTTTAGATAGTAGTGAACCAGCATCCTTTGGTGGTATTGTTGGCTTACCCCGAACTGAATTACGATACTCCATTCGATTCGCTCAAGGAGTTAATTCCATGAAGTTGCTCCTCATCATACTTATTTCGATATGCCCTCTGCTGTGTCAAGTGGGTTGTACGCGGAGAAGTAATCAACATGCACAGAATGCAGTACGGACAGATACCACTTATTCCCTTAAGGGAAGTAACCTTGTCTCGAAAGAGCAAAGCAACTCGGAAAATTTGAGCGAAGCTCAAAGGTATTTCAAACAGGGTCTTGATCTTTACAATAAGAACCACGACAGGGAAGCGATTGAAGCTTTCCTGCAAGCCATCCGTATCAATCCGGATTATGCGGAAGCGTACTTCAGACTGGGTCTGGCTTATGCGGTGGTTGATCAGAAAGAAGAAGCGAAAGAGGCACACCGGAAAGCGATTGAAGCATATAAGAAGTTCGTTCGTTCCAATCCGAATGACGCAGCGGCTCACTTTAATATGGGCGAAGCATATAGCAGGCTGAGCCAGTATGACGAAGCGGTTAAGGCATATAAGCAAGCACTTCGCCTGCAACCGGATGACAGCGACATGTACTATGAACTAGGCGTCGCGCATATCAAGTTGGCCCAGTACCAGGAAGCAGTAGCGGCACTTGAAAAAGCGAGCGAGATTGATGCAGATAATCACCGTGCGAGTGACGAACTGGAGAAAGCAAGGCAGGGACTTAAACGCCGCGAGGCTATTCTGAAGCAGCAAGAAGAAGCCTTGCGAAGGCAGGAAGAGGAAGCTTTGCAACAGCAAAATTCGAACCTTGCCTCTACCAGCCCAAGCCCTGCGGCAAGTCCAAGTCCGCTGATGAGTCCGAAGCCTTCAGCGACCCCGATCCGGCAAGCTCCATAAATGCGCGCGGCTCGAAAGGCGTCTGCAACAAATCACCTCTGTTCGCAAATCACTCTTACAACTGCCCGATGGTTGTGGCACAGACTTCAGTCTGTGAACGGCACTTCGCATTATATAGACTGAAGTCTGTGCTACGACGAATGGTTGACGCTGGTTGAACTTCCGTGACTATCTCTGTGTCAAGGTCAGTTCTTAATAGCGCTTATTGTTCCCACGGCAACTCAGGTTTACCGAAATGTCCGTAGTTTGTTGTTTGATGATAAATCGGCCGGAGTAAATTTAATCTACTGATGATGGCTGCCGGTCGAAAATCGAAATCTCTAACGAACTCTGCGGCCGCGTGTTCATCGCCGGTGCCGAAGGTATCGACCTTGATTGATACCGGCTGCGCCACACCAATGGCATATGCCACCTGCACTTCCGTCTTATGAGCCAATCCCCGCTTTACCAATTGGCGCGCTACATAGCGACAGAAGTAAGCGCCGCTGCGATCCACCTTTGATGGGTCCTTGCCGCTGAAAGCCCCGCCGCCATGACGTCCCATCCCGCCGTAGCTGTCAACGATAATTTTGCGACCCGTGACACCGCAGTCCGCTGAAGGACCGCCCAGCGTGAAGCTGCCCGTCGGATTAACTTGGAAGCGCACGTCCTCGTTGTACCACGAGCCGAGCGCTTGCGGGGCGAGATGTTCGATGACGAAGCGTCGGATTTCGTCTTGTTTAACCTCTTTAATGTGCTGAGTGGAAACAAGAATGTCCGAGACAAACTTCGGCTGGTTATCTTCATACACTACGGAGACCTGCGTTTTAGCATCAGGGCGCAGCCAGTCAACCGTTCCGTTCTGGCGTTCACGGGCGAGGCTCTGCGCTAAACGGTGAGCCAGCAAGATGGGTAGCGGCATCAGTTCAGGCGTTTCATCAGTCGCGTAACCGAACATAATCCCTTGATCACCTGCGCCCTGTTCTCCACGCTCGGTTTGTGATTCATCGACACCTTGCGCGATCTCGGCAGACTGCTTCGTAATATATTGGTGAACTCGCACTCCATCAGCATTAAACGCCTCAGTCGAATCGGTGTAGCCGATATGCTGTATCGCCTGCCGCACAACCTGCTCGTGATCCACCTCACCGTGCGAAGTTATCTCTCCGGCGAGCACGACGGTCTCGCTTTTGCAGAGAACTTCACATGCCACACGGCTCTCTTGATCTTGCGCTAGGTAGGCGTCGAGGATCGAGTCAGCAATAAAATCACAGACCTTATCCGGATGCCCCTCTGAAACAGATTCAGAGGTGAAGGTATAGCGTGATCGTTTCATGTTCATTTCAGTAATTTCTCCTTTGTTAACTATTATCCAACGAAACATCAACCTCGGACAACGAGGGTATAAAAGTCTTCTGCCGTCACTTTCTCTTTTGAAACTTTCCTGAGTAGTATCATACGTATCAAGACTGACAGAAATGAAAAAGGCCGCCGAGTCACATCAGACCGGCGGCCTTTAGGGTTCTTTGGAGACTCGCTGTTCGGAAGATTTAACTTCTGCACATCGAAGGTTGTCGCCCTCAAGGCACCGTTGGCGTCTCCTGCCCGGTTGCCGGGCCACCTTGTTTTGGTGGCCGCTCCTGATGCTGCAAAAGTAAATACCATGACACGGCCGGTTGTGCAAGCAACCATTAGCAGACATTTGTTTTAACTGTCATGCAGTGTTTTACAATCTTGCTACACTATTGAGAGTCACTCATGA
This sequence comes from Pyrinomonadaceae bacterium, assembly GCA_013812565.1. Taxonomy (GTDB): domain Bacteria; phylum Acidobacteriota; class Blastocatellia; order Pyrinomonadales; family Pyrinomonadaceae; genus JACCTF01. The sequence goes on from JACCTF010000056.1 coordinate 10,578, forward strand.
AAATTTAGATTGAAGTAGCAACCGCAATACTTTTGTCACTCAATCACACCACCCGTGAAGTCTGCTATTGCTAAGCTGTCTCAGATAAAAGCGAACTGCTCCCAATTAACTTACCTACACAGCTAGCGGTAACGCTAGTGAAACTTGAATGAGGAGATTTACGGATGACCATGAAGATCTGGAACCATACATTCCGCACAGTTGGAACTTTCGCGGCGACCCTTGCATTAGCAATCTTTGCCAGTGCGCAGCAGACCACGACCACACCAACCCAGACGCAATCCAGCCCGGCTCAGGGCGGGCAACAAACTAATCCTGCAACGACAACTACCCCTGAATCTTCGTCAGCGCCTTCAACTGCGCAGAGCGATGCGGCAGCCGACATCGTTGAGACGGCTACTAAAGCCGGTTCCTTCACGACGCTTGCCAAAGCGCTTGATGCTGCGGGTTTGACCGAGACGCTCAAAGGCGCCGGCCCCTTCACCGTCTTTGCTCCGACGGACGAAGCCTTTGCGAAATTGCCAGCAGGCACGCTCGATGAATTACTCAAACCGGAGAACAAAGATAAGTTGAAAGCAATCTTGACTTATCATGTCGTTCCCGGCAAAGTGATGGCGAGCGATGTCGCAAAGATGGATGGCAAGATGGCTAAAACCGTGCAGGGTGGTGAGATCCATGTCAGCACAGCGGGCGGCGTCAAAGTAGATAATGCCTCCGTGACACAACCGGACATTGCTGCGTCGAACGGCGTGATCCACGTGATCGACACTGTGCTGATGCCATCAGGCGGCGGCAAGATGAAGGGTTCAAAGAAGCCCTCAACTCGTTAAATTCAGTTGATATTCTAACAACTCACAAAGGGGTCGTGCTTCGTTGAAGCGACCCCTTTTTCGTTTTGTTCGTTCTTCTGCCCGCGATTCGGCTAGGGCCGGGAACTCTGAGCTTCACCGTTAGACTTTATTGGACAGCTATTTTGTGCGATGGTCGGCCGATGTGGATGTGCGCGCCAGTGGCTGAGCCCGGCACAGCACGACGGAAGGCGATGAAGGGGACACCTCTTTCTCTCAGATGTGCGATCAAGGCTTGGCCTTCAACACTGTCTGGATGCACTGCGACATCGATGGCGTTGCGATGATTAAATCCCATGCGGTCGTGCACGGTTGATTGACCAAATGCGCTCACCGGAAGCGTTCGGCTAAAGCGTGCCGCAAAGAAGTTCGCGATCTTTCCTGCATCTGAGAGCGTCCAGTTCGTTGCGCCGCTATAGCGGATGTAGGCGGTTTTGGTTACAAGTGTTTTCGGCGGAAGCGATACAGCGCGAGCCAACTCTTCCATGTGGTTGGACTCGACGATGAAATGATCAGCCTCCGTGAGTTGTTTGCGTGCTTCATCCACCTTCACGCGCGCGGCAGTCTCCGCTTCTTCGCTTCCTTCAAGCTCGCGTTTTGAGACAAGCCCCTCGGCATACAGCTTCTTTACCTGCTCCGAACGCTCCGCCGCCTTGCGGACGCTCGCCTCATAGAAGACGAGTAATTCCGTCAGACTCTTTTTGTAATCATTGGTTGCCTTGATCAACCCGGCTCTAAGCTGGGCGAGATTATCAGGAGGGTCAGCTTGCTTACCCGGCAACGATGGTGACTTTGACGATGGCGATCGTCTACCCTGCGCCTCGACACGCGCACCCGCCGTCAAGAACGCGAGCACGATCAGCACAGTATTGATGTATTTGTTAACCATCATTTCATTCGAGAAGGGGCAATATTTGGAGTACCGCCTTTAGGCGGCTTCGGCGTGGAACATGTGCTGCCCAAAGTCGGTACTCTAAACTGCCTTAAGCCAGATGCTGACGGAAGAACTGAGTAGTGCGTCGCCACGCGTCTTCGGCCGTCTCGCGGTTGTAAACTTCCGGGCGGTCATCATTGAAGAAAGCGTGGTCTACTCCTTCGTAGACGTGTATCTCCGCTTGTTTGCGAAGCGCCTTGAGTTTCGCTTCCAGCTCGCGCGCCGATTCGGGTGTGGCAGATGTGTCGCGTTCGGCGTAGAGACCGAGCATCGGCCCATTAAGATTTGCAAGATCAGGCTTGATTGCCGGATGAACGCCGTAGAAGACGACGCACGCGCCGACCCTCGAGTTCTTCGTCGCCGCGTACAACGATAACGCGCCGCCCATGCAGAACCCAACTGTACCTACTAGATCACCAGAGGCGCTAGGGTGATCGATCACATACTGGACCGCCCCGCGCAGATCCTTCTCCGTTTCCGCAATGTTAATCGCCATCATCAACTTGCCCGCTTCGTCCGGCGAAGCAGTTTTTTTACCGTGATACAAATCCGGCGCAAGCGCAACAAAGCCCTCCGCCGCAAAACGATCCGCGACCCTTTTGATGTGATCGACCAATCCCCACCACTCTTGTAGAACAATCACGCCCGGCCCCTCGCCCGCTGCGGGAACAGCCAGGTACCCTTGTGCCACGCGGCCGTTGCTTCGAAACTCTACCATCTCGCCCACGCTCAGTTCCTCCTCATTTATTCAAGCTACAGTGATAAAATTACCACTACAGTAAAGGGACTATACTTACGAAAATGTAACTGTATCTTACCGTAACAGCGTTGCTTAACATGCGTCAACGCTTGGCTTCTCTCCTTATGCCTTACTGCTTCACCAAGGGCCTAGCATTGACGGATCTACCTTTACCGCTGCACATCAGAGAGCTTGCAGTGAAATATGCTGGACACACCCGCACGGTTGGCTTATTATCCCCGCGACGTTTTGCAGAAGCTATCTGCCATGCTAGACGAGCGGTTTAGTTATCCTCTCATCAATTTTCAATCCCGATGAACACTCATAACGTTCTAGACCAGAGCTTTGATGGTAGCGTCAGGTACTTGAGTCAACCAGCGGCACACCGATAGTTTTACCGGAGGATCAAATGTTCAGAATGGGAAGAAATCCGAAGAGTGATCAAGGGGGTGGCGAAGCCGCAACTGATTCGGCGACACCGGCGGCAGCACCGCAACCCGCTTCACCCTACAATAGTTCGCTATACAGTAACGGCAATTCGCCTTCACCAACCCATACACAGCCGACCGCAAGCCCCCGCGCAAGCACCGAGAGCGAATCAATGGCACGTGACATCAAAGAAGGAAATTTGAGTGGTTTTGTCGGCGCGGGAACGGCGCTCACCGGCGAAGTGACCTTTAGAGCGATGCTGCGTGTCGACGGGCACTTTTCAGGACGCATCAACTCAGAGGACGGCACGCTGATCGTCAGTGCGGGCGGACAGATTGACGCTGACGTAGAAGTCGCCATCGCCCAGATCAACGGCACGATCAACGGAGATGTCTTCGCCACCAAGCGTGTTGAGCTGGGGCGTGCCGCTCGTATTAACGGCAACATTCACACACCGGCGCTGGTCGTCGAGCAAGGTGCAGTCTTCGAAGGCATCTGCCGCATGCTACAGATCAGAGAGGCGCAGGAGAAACAGCGCGAAGAACAGACTCGTGCCGCGAGCCTCCAGGCCATTGAAGAAGTGAATCCTGCTGCCGAGTTGGCAAGCGTCGCCGAGATTGCGAGCTAAAACAACCTTCAGAATATCAGTATAGATGGTGCGCAAGTTGAGAAAGCACCATTTGAAAAAACCGGAAGCGCAGAGAAGAACCGCGGTCAAGCATCGATCGCTCCATCTTCTCTGCGCTTTTTACTTTAAAGCAAGTGGTTCAGATCAAAAGTCTATTACCCGCTGCCACCGTATCATTGAGCGGGTTGTAGCTCTGCCGATTCTATTCGCCGCTATCCTGAAAGCATCCCCCGTGATAAAATGCACAACGATTTACGAACGAGGAACCTTCTCCAAAAGAAGACTGCCATATGTCACTTGAAGAACGTCGCGCGCGGGCTGCGCGTGTACAGCTAATGCCAGCCGACAAAACCGATGCGCCGCGCGGCGTCCGCAATGATAGCGTTAAAAACTTTGCGACTGAGAATTTCGTGAACGTAAAGCCTGCGACCCCTCTCAAGGAGGCGCTCGCGTTGATGCAGCAAGATCAAGATGGTTGCATTATTGTTTGCGAAGGAGAGCGGGTTATCGGCATGCTCACCGAAAGCGATGTTTTAACGAAGATTGTAAATGCACAAGTTGGCATGCACGTTGACATGAATGCCCCGGTGGGCGCGGTTATGGCTTCAGAGGTGGCGACGCTTTCCTCTGAAGCGACGCTCGGCGACGTTGTGCGTTTGATGAACGAACGCGGACTGCGCAACATTCCTGTAGTTGATGGAGATCGTTTGGTTAGTGCGATCTCTGTGCTGGACGTTATAACCTACTTGGCCGAGAGCTATCCCAAAGAAACCATGAACCTGCCTCCGGTCCCAACCCAAGTTATGGAGACCCAAGAGGGCGGGTAGAAGCGCGGATCAACGCATCAACTGTCGCCGCTCCTTCATCAAAGGCTCTTTCAAAGCCTTCACTAAAGAAAGCCCCGAACAAATAGTTATGAGCACCCTTATTGAAACTTCAGCAGCCGAGAAGGAAGCGCGGCAGTTTGAGGAGGTTGAGACCGTCACCATACGCTTCGCCGGAGATTCCGGCGACGGTATGCAGTTGACCGGTTCGCAGTTTACAAATACGTCGGCCATGATCGGCAATGACATCTCGACTTTACCGGACTTCCCCGCAGAGATACGCGCCCCCGCCGGGAGTCTGCCTGGCGTGTCAGGTTTTCAGTTAAACTTTTCAAGCCATGAAATTCGCACGCCCGGCGATCAACCCAGCGTGCTGGTGGCAATGAACCCGGCGGCGCTCAAAGTCAACCTTCCTGATTTAGAGGAAGGCGGCACACTGATTATCAACACAGATGAGTTTAACGAAGATAACCTCGCGAAGGCCGCTTACAAGTCCAACCCGCTTGAGGATGGCACGCTCACCGGCTACCGCATTCACAAAATTCCGATCACGACGCTCAACTTGAACGCGCTCAAAACTGAGGTCAAGCTGACGCGCAAAGAGATGGATCGTTGCAAAAACTTCTACGCGCTCGGCGTGCTCTATTGGCTTTATGATCGCTCCGTTGAGCCGACGCTGAAGTGGATTGAGGAGAAGTTCAGCAAAAACCCGGAAGTCGCCCGCGCCAATGAGATTGCACTACGGACTGGTTACAACTACGCTGATACAACGGAAGTTTTCACCACGCATTACCGTGTACGCAAAGCCGACATCGCGCCGGGCAAATACCGCAAGATCACCGGCAACGAAGCGACCGCGATGGGCTTTGTCATCGCCGCGCAACTTGCCGGGCGCTCGCTCTTCTACGGCTCGTATCCGATCACGCCTGCCTCTGACATCCTGCATGAACTCTCTCGTTTGAAAAACTTCGGCATCAAAACTTTTCAAGCCGAAGATGAAATCGCCGCCGTCTGCGCCGCCATCGGCGCGAGCTTTACCGGCCACATCGGACTGACGGGCACTTCCGGCCCAGGCGTCGCGCTCAAACAAGAAGCGATTGGTCTCGCTGTGATGACCGAGCTTCCGCTGGTTATCATCAATGTGCAGCGCGGCGGGCCATCAACCGGACTTCCGACGAAGACTGAGCAGGCCGATCTTTTTCAAGCCGTGTGGGGACGAAACGGCGAGTGCCCCGTCGTGGTCATTGCTCCCGCGACTCCCGGCGATTGTTTCCACATGGCGATCCAGGCCGTGCAGTTCGCGTTCAAGTACATGACGCCGGTCTTCTTTCTCTCCGATGGCTACTTAGCAAACGGGGCTGAGCCGTGGTTGATCCCTGATGTCAGCAGCTTGCCGAAGATCGAGATCAAATTTGCCGCCGACCCGGAGAGCTTCCTGCCATACCTGCGCGATGTCGAAACGCTGGCGCGCCCTTATGCGATTCCGGGGACGCCTGGACTTGAACATCGCATCGGCGGCATTGAGAAGCAGCACCAAACCGGCAACGTCTCTTACGATCCCGATAACCACGAGTTTATGGTGCGGATGCGACAGGCGAAAGTAGACCGTGTGGCGAATGATATTCCGCCACTTGAAATCTTTGGTGTTGAGACCGGCAAGGTGCTCGTGCTCGGTTGGGGATCAACCTATGGCGCGATCACATCAGCGGTCGAACAACTTCAGCGCGCAGGTCACAGCGTCGCGAGCGCGCACCTGCGCCATCTCAATCCGTTCCCGAAGAATTTAGGCGAAGTGCTTCGCGGCTTCGACCGGGTGATTGTGCCCGAGATGAACCTGGGTCAACTCTGCACCATGATCCGCGCGAAGTATTTAGTTGATGCCGTCGCGTTCTCAAAGGTCAAGGGGCAACCATTTCAGATTCGCGAGATCGTTCGTAAAGTCGAAGAGTATTTGTGAGCAGTCGAAGGCGGTGAGGTCTTTCGTCGTGGCGAAGCCGCCAACGCTGAACCCGCTGTGCCGGGATGGACGATGCCGGTTGATGATCTATTTGTATGATTTCGTATGCTGTTCTTAAAAACAGCAACTCAGCGGGCACACAGTAATATCTTTCAGGAGCAGAATGAACACAAACGGAACAAACGGCAACGCACATTTGAAGGACAACGCGGAGGCAGCCGCGTCACCTGAACCTTACGCCGGTTCAATGGCGGCTCGCGAGGTTGCGCCGCCGCCCGCCAAACTAACCAGGCAGGATTTCATCTCCGGCCAGGAGGTGCGCTGGTGTCCGGGATGCGGTGACTACTCGGTTTTGAATAACGTGCAGCGCGTCATGCCCGAACTCGGCGTTCCGCGCGAGAAGATCGTCTTTGTTTCAGGCATCGGATGCTCGTCTCGCTTTCCCTACTACATGAACACCTATGGCTTCCACACGATTCACGGACGCGCACCGGCCGTTGCCACCGGCATCAAGGCTGCGAATCCTGATCTCTCCGTGTGGGTTATCACCGGCGATGGCGATGCGCTCTCAATCGGCGGCAACCACTTTATGCACGCCATTCGCCGCAACTTAGACATCAACTACATTCTCTTTAACAACCGCATCTATGGTTTGACGAAAGGTCAGTACAGCCCCACTTCTGAACTCGGCAAGCGCACCAAATCGACGCCGATGGGCACGATTGATCATCCGATCAATCCGCTCTCAATCGCGCTTGCCAGCGAAGCGACCTTCGTCGCACGTTCGCTTGATATAGATGTCAAACACTTAAGCGCCACGATTGAGGCGGCAGCTCATCACAAAGGTGTCTCCTTCATCGAGGTTTATCAGAACTGCAACATCTTCAACGATGGCGCGTTTGTCTCTTTCACCGAGAAGAGCGTGCGCACCGATCACATGATCTATCTAGAGCACGGCAAACCGATGATCTTTGGCAAAGATAGAAATCAAGGCATCCGGTTAAACGGTTCTCAATTGGAAGTCGTCCGCCTTGGTGAAAATGGCATCACCGAAGACGATCTTCTCGTGCATGACATTCACCGCCCCGACCCATCGCTCGCCTTTATGATCGCGCGTATGG
>JACCTF010000070.1 GCA_013812565.1 Pyrinomonadaceae bacterium
TTTGGTGCCCATGAAGCGAACTGCAACAGGTGCGCTTCGCGTGCTCCCGTTTTAGGATTGTGCGGCGCAATGCCGAGGTTTGCAGTTGCGGCCATCTGCGCGACCTGCGCGGTGCGTATCAATCCGCCGTGGTAGTTGATGTCGGGTTGCACCACGTCAAGCGCGTGATTGCTTGTGATCCACTTGAAGCGCGCCAGGCTTGTGTCCTGTTCGCCGCCCGCGACCGTTATCTTGAGCGCATCCGTCACCTGCTTGGTATTTTCATACTCATCGAACGGACAGGGTTCCTCATAGATTGCCACGCCATGCGCCTCAAGCATTTTGCCGATCTCGATCCCACGAGGCACATCATAGGAACCGTTGGCGTCCATGTAGATCGTCACACGGTCACCGAAGGTTTTGCGGGCGAGCGCGACCAGTCGCTCTGATCTTCCCGGAGCGGCATCCTCATTGCGGCTCATGCGTCCGCCGACCTTCATCTTCACCGCCTTCGAGCCGGTCTCCGCCATACGCTTGCCGACAATATCCACTTCCTCTTCCGGCGTCGTGTCGCGCCTGGTGCTGGAGATATAGACGGGTATTTCGCGGCGCTTCACTCCGCCGAGAAGTTCACCGATGGACTTGTTCGCCACATGCCCGAGCATGTCCATCAAACTGATGTCAACCCAGCCGACGCAGTTCCAGAACGCGAGGCCCGCCAACTTGTAGTTGGAATTTACGCGGTACACGCCGTCAACAAGCATCTCAAGGTCGCGTGCGTCTTTGCCGATAAAATATGGAATGACCAGTTCCTTGAGCAGCGGGAACAGATATTCACGGCCATTTGTAACGCAGATGCCAATCGCGCCGTCAGTCGAAGTCGTCCGAATGAAGTGGTCTTGACCGTAACGCAGCACCTCGATGGAGCGAATCTTGATCGGTGACGCCGACGCTTTGTGTAACCCGAACGAAGAAGTCGCGTTTGAAGTCGAATTATTCTGCGCGAGTATTGGAGCGCTGGACGGGTTGGCGGCGGTTGCCAGCAGACCGGCACCGAGAGACAGTTTGCAAAAACGCCGACGGTCGATGGTTTGTGTCACAAATGGTTGCGCCTCCCTGAACGCGCATCTTGCCCTGGTTAAAAAAGCAATTTAATACCAAGCTGAAGTTCGCTACAAAAATTGGGCGTTTGCAAAACACGTTAATGGCGAGAGCTACAAACTTCACAAAGCAACCGAACATCCTCTATGCGCTCAGAGCGAAAGTATTTCTGATTGAGAGCGGAGCGATCAAGAAGTCAGCTTGAACCTGTTGTTAGCTGGCGCGGCCCAGGTCATACCAACCCGTTTCTTTTACTGCGTAGCTGAGCCGAACGTGTTTCTGATTAGCAGCCCCCAGAAATAGATAGTCACTGCGATTGAGCCGAGCAGCAGTCCGAGCAAGACAACCATAATGAGTCCAACGAAGAGCCAGTCGCTCATTCGGCCGCGCTTGGCTTCCTCGGCCGAGACGGTGGCGCGGCGGCGCAGCAGATCGGTGTTTCGCTGATTCGATTTCCACCACGCATCAAACAGATCGCCGACGACCGGGAAGAAGAAGCCGAGGATCGGATCAAGCCCAATGCGCCAGCCGACCACGGGCACGCGAATCAAGTTATCAGTCCAGCGGGTTAACTGATCCAGTTCGCGCTCCAACTTCACGGCCTTCGCGGGAAGCGGATTCTCTTCCACTTTCTCTCCCATTGAAGCGGACGCGGCAATGGGAACTACAATGCTATTCTTGCTCATGAGCGTTAACGAATCCTTGTCATCTGTCTCCAGAAGAATCGGCCTAATCTTGAAAACCGGTTGCGTTCTTCGCCGCTCTTCCCCGCGGGTGGCCCAGGCGCGGCTGAAGCGATGGTCTGAACGCCGAGCGCGGCGGCTAATTGCGGATTCGGGGGAGCAATATCTTCATCGCCGCGTCGCTCTGATAACCAGCGATTGAAGGTGCGCGTGATCGCACGTCGCTCGGCCAGCGGTGCTTCCGCAACGAAGGCTCCACGCAAATCATCTAGTTCTGCAATCTCAAAATGGTTCGCTTCATGGAAGCGTCGAAGCGCTGTGAAGAATCGCTCGTCGCCCATCATGGTGCGCAAACGCTCGAACATCAATGCGCCTTTGCCGGAGACAATCGCCGCATACTGAAACCCGTTGCGGTATTCCCGCGCGCGCGCATCCGCTGCCATGTCCTCGCCACCAAACGTGCGGTAAAGCTGGTAGACGCCGCGCAGTTGATCTTCAAGCACCTGCTGACTGCGCTCTAATCCATGCCGCTCACGGTAATAAGCCAGCGCCGACCAGTTGGCTAAAGATTCAGTGAGCACCGGCTGACGAGAAGGATCACTTCCGACGCTTGCGCCCCACCACTGATACGCTAATACTTGCGCGACCGTCCACTCCAAACTATCTTCGACTGAGGCGCGTTGCTCGCGCACAAACTCCGGTAAGCCGCGCATCACGGGCGCATCAAAATCAACGTAGAAGGCGCTGGCAATCACGCTCAAGCCAGCGAACTCGGCACATCCTAGATTCGCAACCAGCGGCGCCTCTGCCACGCTCACCGTGCGGAGCGGAGGCCCACCGAAACGCCCCGCATAAATTCGCACGGCTTCAGTTGCTACACCGAGCACGCGCCGTCCTATCGCTTCATGCTCCGCAGTAAAGATGGACTGGACTTTCGTGCCTGCCACGGTACGTTCTTCAGTGCGCAGAGTGCGTCCGGCGATGATGGCAAAACTGCGCAAGTTCTCTCCGACAAACTTTCGCACGCTACTGCCACCGCGTGCTTCGCCTGAAGTGAAGATGGCAACTTCAGCCGGAGCATCAACCATCACTTCATAATTGGCGACCTCTGTAAAGACGGGACTGCTGACGCTCGCCTCGACCTTGCGCTGCCAATCGCTGCCGGTTCGCACAGCGAGCACAGGAAAGGCCGTGCCAAGCAGCATCACTCCGCGCGAAATGAAATTGGTGTCGCGCGCTCGTCGTACCTCACGCCGGTCGCGCAGCACCGCATCAACCTGTTGTACAACGTGGGCCAGCAGACTGGTCTCTTCTGCATCGATTTCAGGGACGCTACCGCGAAAGTCAATCTCGATTTCGGCCGCAGCTCCAGCCGCGACCGCTTCACCCAGGTGAACGCGCAAAATGCTTGCGCGTTCACCAAGCGAGAATGGAAGCGTCTGCAATTTACCCGCCGGGCGGACTGCTGTTACGTCAAGCCGTGGTTCATTCGGCGGCGCAGCTTCTGCGGCGTTGATGCCGTTGTGGACATTGGCGACATTGCTAGTGGTGGAAGAATCATCTTCCCGTTCGGTACGAAGATTAGCGTAGAGATGAAAGTAGAGAACTGATGTCGGTCGGGTGTCACGATTAATCCAGCGCACGCGTTCCGTGCCGGTGTAGCTTCGTCCATCGAAGTCCAACTTAATGTCAATTTGGTAACTGGCATGAGCCGCGCTTCCCTGCTTGTTTGAACCAGGAACTCCTTTTTCCTGCGCAAACGCTGTTGGAACCGCATACGAGTTTGAAGCGAGAAACAGCATCGAAGCGAGGAACAATACCGGAGGGAGACACAAACCGATGTTGTGCGATGCTCGCTGCTCCTTGACCCGGAAGGATATTGATTTCATCGGTTTGCTGTTCCCGAACGTCTTTCTTCCGTTATGCTGATGCGGCGGATGCGGTCGCCCCGCGCGACCCGGTCAACGACATCCATCCCACTTACAACACGCCCGAACACGGTGTAGCCGCCATCCAAGTGCGGCTGCGGCGCGTGCGTTACAAACCACTGCGAGCCGCCCGTGTCTTTGCCGGAAAGAGCCATGCCAACCGCGCCTTTTCCATAAGGCACTTCATTAATCTCACAGCGAATCTGGTAACCCGGTCCACCTTCTCCATCGCCGCGCGGATCGCCCCCCTGAATGACAAAGTTCGGCACCACGCGATGAAAAGTGATGTTGTCGAAGAACCTGCGACGGGCAAGTTTGATGAAGTTATGAACGGTTAGCGGCGCGTCCGCGGGCAACAGTTCGATAACGAACGCGCCTTTGTCGGTTACGACTTCGGCGCGCACATGTTTGTCTTGTCTGGCTAACGCTTGTCGGTAATCCGCCTCTCGCCAGCCGGTTGCGACTGTTCCCACACGCTCTCGATAATCACCTGCTCCGCCTTCTTTCAACAACGTAACTGCGCGGCGACGAACAAGGTGATCGGTTGAAGCGAGCGCTGTTTTGATCGTGTCGAACGCTGGTTGGTTTTTTTGAGCAGCGAGCGCGTCAAGGATAGCGAGCGCTGCGTCGTTCATTTCATCACGCATCGCATTGGGTAGCGCGGCAACAAGCGCGTTCGTTGTTTGCTCGTCTGGTGGAAGCCTGCTCAGCAGCACGGCGGCATTGGTTCGCACTACTACATCCGGCGCGGTGAGTTTGGTTCGCAAAGTCGCGGCAAGGTCAGGCGGTTTGAAAGCGGCCACAGCGCGCAGCACGTCGGGCATCGCCTGCGCAGGCGTGTTGGGATCGTTAAGCATCGCGCGCAGACGATTGAGCGCATTGGTTTGAAGGTTCGCTGTAACAGTGTCTTGTGCTGTGTTTGCCGCTGTGCTCAAAGGTGCGTTCGTCGCTCGGGCAATCTCTATCAAACCTTGCGCGACGGCTGCCACACTCTGCCATTGCAGTTTGGTATCACTATGCAACTCACGGCGCAATTGAGCATCAGCGGCAGCGGCGCTGTTAAAAGATTGCTCACCGACATAAGCGGTAGGCGCAATGCGTGCAACTGCGATTTCCACTTCTGGAGCCGTCCGGTTCTCCGCATGGCGAAGCTTCTGCAACCACCGAACAGCACTTTGATCATTTGAATTCGCGAGCACCGAACCGAGCGCGGCGGCAATCTCCATCAGCTCGTTCGCTTGTTGCGGATGGAAGAGTCGCGTTGCTCTCAGTTGAGGGTATGCAGTGTAAAGCGTTTCGGCTCGCTTAAGTAATGGGCCGACGGCACGCCGATCCTTGATGGAAGCGAGTGCGCTGAGAGCACTCGTTCTCACTCGTTGATCTGGGTCGCTTGTGCTGTGCGCAATGAGCGCATCAAACGCTGCCCTGTCTTCCGCTACGCCGAGAGCGCGTGCGGCGTTTGCCCGCACCGTTGCGTCTTGATCGTTAAGCGCCACGCGCAATTGATCGTTCGCATCCTTTGCACGTAAGCGGGCTAAAACATTTGCGGCGTCCGCTCGCACACGCGTATGCGGCGAAGCGAGGAACAAGGCGACAACCTTACTCGCACCTGCGGGACGCGCCCGCAACGCGGCGGTTAAACCCAGCAACGCAATTTGTTGTCTGGATGTGTCTTGCTGTTGCAACTCAGTATTGAGCACGTCAAGTATGCTTTGGCCGAGGATTTGTTTGCGTGCTTCGGCTTCCTTAGGCAGTGCGGCAGCGATCTTTCCTAAAGCTTCAACCGATCGCGCGCGGACCTCATCATCCTTGCTTGTCCGCAGCGCTTCGAGCAGAGCATCCGCGCCTGCCGCTGATTCAATCTCGCCGAGAGCAAAGGCCGCCATTGCGCGCACGCCTGCGTCGGTGTCGGTGCCCAGCAAAGCCGCAGTTTGCGCAGTCGCTTGTTCATCGCCAATTCGTCCTGCGGCGAGAGTTGCGCGGTGGCGTATGCGAATATCTTTATTTGATAACAACGATGCGAGATCGGAGTTCCAGCGTCGCTCATCCTCGGCGCGGATGATCAGGAGATGAGTGGCTTCGGGAATGCGGCGCACGGTTGTACGCGCTGGAAGGAGAGATTGCGAGCGTTTCCGCTGCAACCTCTGCCCCGCTGCGTCGCCTGCGAGATGCAACCCACACAGCAGACACGCGAGATAAGCGACGCCGGTTGTTCGACGGCGCATAGACACGCGCATTCTCTCTGCTTTTTGAGTGTGAAAATTTACGTGCATAGACAAAGGGTTAGCACGCTTATGGTAACACGCGAGACCGTGCTTTGTGGTCTATTCATGCAGAGGTGGCGGGGCGCCATCTGTCGGGTTTTTGCTGCGCTTCATGATGGCCGTAACCTTCTCGACGGCAACTCTAATAACGACTTTCACCCGCTCCTTAAACAAGTCACTGCCCCACCGGAAGCTTGGCATCGCCATTGCACGTCAAGCGATTGGAACCGATTAACATCCAATTAAGGGGAATACAGATGCCTATAAAAGAGAGGCTCTTGACATGCCCGTCGGCAGCATAGTTGGGGGCTACTTTCTAGGAAAGAATTTAGACAAGCGAGAACTAACAGTGATCATCATCAAGTGACCTGCTTGAGTGAGAGTCTCCAAAACTTTTCACTCGCTGATACGCTCGACCTCGATCAGGGCATCGTAGAAGGTCGCCCCATTGCCCATATCGGTTAATCCCTGCGAGGAGAGTTGATTGATATTAACTTTGTCCGATGAGAGTTTGTTCCACCATCCGAACGGCGAAACCGCGACGCCTTCGCGCGCCCGTTTTGTAACTACAGCAGTAAGTTCGCACGAGCCGCGTCCGTTGAAAGCGCGCACCCGCTCGCCATCGCGAATGCCGCGTGCGTCAGCGTCAGTTGGATTGATCTCGATAAACGGGCGCGCTTCCTGGCGCAAGTGCTTCGGCAGATTGGCGAAACTTGAGTTGAGAAAAGCATGCGACGCCGGGCTGATGAGCGCGAGCGGGAAACGTTCGGCCGTCTCCGGCGCGGTCTGCTGCGATTCGCGCGGCGGAATAAATTCAGGCACCGCGGGAAGACCTTGCGCTTCCAATGTTTCAGAGAAGAGTTCGCATTTGCCTGATGGAGTCGGAAAGTTTCCCTCGGCAAACGGGGCAAAATGTTCGGGCAAGTTAAAACGCATCCAACCTTGTTCGCGCAAACCTTCGAGCGTGATTCCTGCGAGCGCCGGGTGATCAGTCGTGAGCGCTTGGCGGGCGATGTCTTCATCCGAATCCTGAAAACACGCTTCGGTAAAACCCATTCGAGCGGCGAGCAAGCGAAACACCTCTGTGTTGCACTTCGCTTCGTGAAGCGGCGCAATCGCGGGTTCATTGATCACAAGGTAGAAATGGCCGTATGCCTTGTGTATGTCGAACTGTTCAAGTTGCGTCGTCGCGGGCAGCACGATGTCGGCGTAGTCGCATGTGTCCGTTAGAAACTGCTCATGCACGACGGTGAAAAGGTCTTCGCGCTTAAGGCCCTGGAGCACCTTTGCTTGTTCGGGCGCGACGGCCGCAGGATTTGCGCAGTACACATAGAGCGCACGGACGGGCGGAGCGTTCGTGTCGTTGAGCACGTCGCCTAAGAGCGACATGTTGAGCGTGCGCGGATGAGGACTCGGCAGTAGATCCGTGCGTTCGAGCGCATTATTATTTATCGGAAACATGCTGCTCGTTGACAGCAGAACCCCTCCGGCTGCATCCCGCCATGCTCCGACAATAGCGGGCAAGCACGAGACGGTGCGCACTGCCATGCCGCCGCCCGCGTGTCGCTGCATGCCGTAGTTGATGCGGATCACGCAGGGTTTAATTGTTGCGTAAAGACGCGCGAGGCGCACAACCGTTTCCGCTTCAATTCCGCAGATTGCGGCGACGCGCTCCGGCGGGTATTCACTTGCGCGCCGCTCTAAATCACTCGCGCCAACCGTGTATCTTTCAAGGTAATCTCGATCTTCAAGTCCTTCAGCGAAGATGACGTGCATCAAACCAAGCGCGAATGCGGCGTCGGTGCCGGGAAGCAGCGCGATGTGCTCGTCGCATTGGTCAGCGGTGCGTGTGCGTCGCGGATCAATCGCGATGATGTGTGCACCCGCTTTTCGAGCTTCTAAAATCTCCGGCCAGAGATGCACGTTGCTCGTCATCGTATTGGTGCCCCAGAGCAGGATGAGGCGCGCATCGTGGAAGCGCTCCGGGTCGGTTCCAATTCTCGCGCCGATGGTCGCGGTGTAGCCTGCTGCACCTGCGGAAGCGCAGATGGTGCGATCAAGCAGCGACGCGCCGAGACGATAGAAGAAGCGTCGATCCATCGATTGCGACTGAACCAGTCCGAGCGTGCCGCTGTAGCTATAAGGCAGAATCGTTTCAGCTCCTTCATCCGACTGAGCGAGCGCCGCAAACCGTTCGGCTATTTCATTGAGTGCTTCATCCCAAGTGATCGGTTCAAAGCGCCCATCGCCTTTCGCTCCCGTGCGGCGCAGGGGGGTCTGGATGCGGTCAGGGCTGTGTGTGCGCTGCTCATATTTGGAGACCTTGGTGCAGAGGAAGCCGCGTGTAAACGGATGATCCGGATCGCCCGCGACGCGCACCGCGCGGCCATCTTCGACTGTGACAAGCATCGCGCATGTGTCAGGGCAATCATGCGGACAGGCGGCGCGAACAACTCGGCGC